>DASXNG010000111.1:0-8981 GCA_036495225.1 Galbitalea sp. | reverse complement strand
GCGTCCTGGTTTGCGAGCAACGCGCCAGCGCCAACAGTCGCTGGCTCTTCTAACAGATGACCCAAGCCGTGCAGGATGTCTCTGAATACAGACTCACCCTTCGCCGAGTCAGACGTCAGGAAGATTCGCACGCCTCAACCTATGCCAAGGCGGAGGTGGGCAACAGCTTTGAAGCCGTGCATGGTGGATCGCGATGTGGGCAAAATGTGGGCAGATGCCGACTTCATCAGTTTTCGAACGTGCCAAATACCGTTCTGATCAGCACTTTCAATGATCGAACAAAGGTGCCCCTGGAGGGACTCGAACCCCCAACCGTTTCCTTAGGACGGAACTGCTCTTCCATTGAGCTACAGAGGCTGGCCAGACGAGTTTAGCGGCGTAGACCCGAGACATACCGAATGCAAGGCCTCGCACGATGCGACGGTTGTTAAGATTGTCTCGTGAAATCGGCTCCGGAAAGGGCGCCGCGAACAACACGACGCGCAAATACCCGCACCACCCGACGCGCCAGCACGCTCATCGAATGCGTTTGGATCGCATTCCTGGTCATCATGGGCGGCTTCCAGTTTTACCGAACAGCACCCGTCGACGGGGTCGTGTTTCTGGGGATGGCCGCCATCCTCATCGTCAGCCTGACCGGAGTGCTTCGCCGGTTCGACGGGTGGTGGTGGGCGCCCGGACGAGTGCTCGCTGTTATGGCGCTGGCCGTGGCGGCGATCGTGCTCGTGTTCACGCCAAGGCACGGGTGGCCGGATGGCATCGTGGTTGTGGCCACCGGCATCCTCGTGTTCATCGTGGCTTGGCCGGAACCGAGCGACGGGCGAGCGGATGTCGCGGGCCGGAGTAAACGGCTGACGCGGTCGGCGATTGCTTGGAGTTGTGTCGGGCTGGCGTTTTGTGCGTGGGAGCTCACGACGTACTTCCTTGGGTTGGGCGCGGTGGGGCGCCTCTCGTATCCGGCGTTGTCGGATGTGATTAACCCCTTCATCGATACCCCGGTCGGACGGGTTATCTGCGTTGCGGCGTGGCTCGGCGGCGGGGTTGCGTTGGCGCGGCGAGGGAGGAGGGCTAGGTGATTGGGACTATTGGGTTTGCGGTCATCGCGGTCGCGATACTCGTGTTGGTTGGGATCGGGCAGTTTCGGCGAGATCAGTTCGCGAGCTTCGGGGAGCTGATGGATCGGGTGATGGTGTCTCGGGCGGCGCGGATCACGATACTCATGTTCTGGTGGTGGTTGGGGTGGCACTTCTTGGTGGCGCGGACGATCGACCCGACGTTGGGGTGAGGTGACGTGAGCGGGCTCAAGTCGGTTTCGCTACGCGTAGCGCCTTTGGCGCTGCGTTACTCAACCAACTTCACGAAGAGCAGTCTCAGGTTTGGTTTCGCTACGCGTAGCGCCTTTGGCGCTGCGCTACTCAACCAACTACGTGAAGAGCGGGCTCAGGTTCGGTTTCGCTACGCGTAGCGCCTTCGGCGCTGCGCTACTCAACCAACTACGTGAAGAGCTAGGCAGCGGGAGCGAGGTACTCGTCCCACTGGGGCTCGGCGCGCTCAACGCCGCGCACGAGCCAGGTTGCTCCGTGGGGGGCACGCGGGCGAATGCGGAGGGTCCAGTTCATTTCGTGCGGGGTGCGATCGCCCTTCACGTTGTTGCAGCTGAGGCAGCAGGCGACCAGGTTCTCCCACGAGTCCTGGCCACCGCGCGAACGCGGCAGCACGTGGTCGATCGTGCCGGCTGAAGCACCGCAGTAACCGCAGCGGTGATTGTCGCGGCGCAGCACTCCGCGGCGCGACACCGGAACGGCTCTACCGCTCGGGATGCGCACGTAACGCCGCAGGATGATCACCGACGGGCGATCCCACGAGCGATCCGAACCCCACACGGGATGATCGTCGTCGCTCGCAACGATGGTGGCTTTCTCGTTCATCACGAGCACGATGGCTCGTTTGAACGACACGACGGCGAGCGGTTCGTACCCGGCATTGAGGACCAGAGTGCGCATTGTCATCCTTTCGAACTTGCCTGCACGGCTTGCAGGTAATCGAATTGCATCGCGGATGTTGCTTGCCTCAAGGAGTTAGCAGAAACAAAAAAGGCACCGTCGCGAACGACAGTGCCTTATTCGACGCGCGCGTGGCAGTGCACGCACGGCTGACTGCTGTGGCGTATGAAGAAAAGAGCGCGCGCATCCACGGTTTGGACGGTGCGTATCGTCAACATTCGCTACTCCTGGAAGCTAGTAACACCCAAGGATTACAGGGTAACGCAGATGGATGCCTCGTTCTGACGCATGCACGGGTGTGTGTCGCGGGGCTTAGGCAGTTGGTTGAGTAGCGCAGCGCCGCGAGGCGCTGCGCGTATCGAAACCGGTTGAGCAAGCTCAGGTCGGGTTTCGATACGCGTGCCTTCGGCGCGCTACTCAACCAACTACTACTAGAAGCGGACGATGTAGTAGTTGCTCGACCAGATGGCCTGGTTGGTGACGACGCGACCCGGCTCCGGGGCGTCGATCATGTTGCCGCCGCCGGTGTAGATGCCGACGTGTGCGCCGCCGTTCATGACGACGACATCGCCCGGGCGTGCTGCAGCGGTCGGGATGCGCGTTCCGATACGACCCTGTGCTGCCGCAGAGTGCGGCAGGTTAACGCCGAAGTGCGCGAACACGAACATGACGAGACCTGAGCAGTCGAAGCCGGCCGGGCTCGCTCCACCGAAGACATACGGAACGCCGCGGTAGCGCTCCGCGAACGCGACCACCGATCCGCCCAAGCGATACGCCGGTGCTGCAGCAGCGCGCGGCGCAGCATGACGCGCAGGCGCGGCCGCATGGTGTACCGGCGCGGCAGTTGCGCCGAAGGAGTCGCGGGACACTTCGGTGTCCGCGACATCCACGCCGTCGGTCGTCAGGGTCTGCGGCACGTCAACAGCCGATGCGCTCGGCATGACCGGCGGATCGCTTTCAGCGGACGCTCCATAGGCAGGCATGGAAATCGCACCAACGAGAGCGGGGACGACAAGGCCGACCGCCGCGAGCTTCACCAGCCTGGAGTGGCGACGCAGCATGGATGGCGCTTCGGCGTCGACTCTGGGGCGGAAGGGGATCAGGGAAAGACTTTTAAGCATGGGAAAAACTCCGGTGTCCCGGCGTCAAAGCGCAGCAAACAGCACTCTGGCGACAGGGCGGGTAGACAGCGAAAAGTGAACGGGGTTTCGCGGGAGCGGCTCGGGCACGCTCCCGCGAATCAGGACTCAGAGCTGGCGGATGCTGTACGCGCTCGTGTAGATCCGGTGAAAGCCCACACGACTGCCAGGCTTTGGCGCGTCGATCATGGTGTGGGAGTTGATCCAGATGCCAACGTGCTTACCGCCGTTGAAAACGATCAGGTCACCGGGGCGAGCGGCACGCTTCGATACGCCGTGTCCGGCGTGAAGCTGCGCCCGAGCGGAGTGGGCCAGGCGAACGCCGATGTGGGCGTACACGTACTTGGTCAGGCCGGAGCAGTCAAAGCCGGCCGGGGTTGCACCACCGAAACGGTAGCGAACGCCGAAGTAGTGCTTAGCGGTAGACACAACAACCTGCATGCGCGTCGGGCGCTTCTTGACGACCTTCTTGGCGGGCGCAGGTGCCGGCTTCGGAGCGGCCGCGGGCGCTACGGTCGCGCTCGTCGAAGAGGTGGTGTCGGCGGGCACTGTGTCCGCCTGGGCCGGAAGCGCGAAGGCTCCGAGAAGGCCCGGGATGACGAGGGCAGCAGCTGCACCGCTCATCAGTCCGATTTTTTTGCGGGACTTGGGTCCCTCTTTTGTTGTTGTTTCGATTAGGTCTTGCTTGCTCAAGAGGGAACCTCCTGCGCCTCGGCGACGGGCTTGTCAGAGTTCGACTAGGCGTCGCCCCATCCGTTTCGTATGGTATTCACGTCCGGTGACAAGAGAAGGTTTTTGAGACGTCTTGCACCGAGCCTGCGACCGGCAGTTCTGGCCAACAGGACCAAGCGAGACTACGTGGGGCCGCAAAATACTTTCGGGTCGAAAAGGGGTTTCTCAGGAAGCACTCGGGTAATTCACACCGCAGCGTAAACATGAACTGCGACCTCGACGGGCAACTCGAGGCCCTCAGAAAAGCCGTCCACCTGCACCAAAACGTACGACCCGATCGTCGACACGGTGGCGGTGGCGCCGGGCATGACCCCCGCACTCTGCAGCTGCTGCAGAAGCTCAGGTTCGAACTGCACCGGCTCGGCTAAACGCCTGATCGTGACCGAAATCTCGCCAGCACCGGCTGGCGCTAGATCGACGATGCTGCGCACCCCATCCATGAAGCGGGCGGCGGGCGGATGTCCCAGCTCGGCCAGCCCAGGAATGGGGTTGCCGTAGGGGGACTCTGTCGGATTGCCGAGCATCTCAAGCACGCGGCGCTCGACCTGCTCGCTCATGACGTGCTCCCAGCGGCAGGCTTCGTCGTGCACGTAGGCCCAGTCGAGACCAATCACGTCCGAGAGGAGCCGCTCGGCGAGCCGGTGCTTGCGCAGCACATGGGTCGCCTTGCTCCTGCCCTCGTCCGTGAGGGCGAGGTGACGGTCGCCCTCGACGATCACGAGGCCATCGCGTTCCATGCGCGCAATGGTCTGGGAGACGGTCGGTCCGGAGTGGCCGAGACGCTCCGAGATACGAGCCCGGAGCGGGACGATCTGCTCCTCTTCGAGGTCGAGAATCGTGCGCAGGTACATCTCAGTCGTGTCGACGAGATCCGTCATCGATGCGTTCCCTTCCTGCGTCGCGCTTCGGGTTTCAAGCCTAGCGTCGCGGGACCGGTGCCACGGTGTGTGCGCCCGTCAATAGAATTGGTGCCATGCCCCTGGTAACCATTCCCTCTACTTTGCTGCCCGCCGACGGACGTTTCGGATGTGGCCCATCCAAGGTTCGCGCGGAGCAACTTGCCTACCTCGCAAGCGAAGGGGCAACGCTGCTCGGGACATCCCACCGCCAGGCTCCGGTGAAAGATCTCGTCGGCCGGGTGCGCGGTGGACTCTCCGACTTGTTCCGTCTGCCGGACGGCTACGAAGTGATCCTGGGCAACGGCGGGTCGACTGCATTCTGGGATGCCGCATCCTTCGGCCTGATCGAACGCCGCGCAGAAAACCTGAGCTTCGGTGAGTTCGGTTCCAAGTTCGCCCAGGCCGCCGGCGCGCCATGGCTTAAGGCACCAAAGGTGATCACGGCCGATGGCGGTTCGCGCAGCGAAGTGGAGATCATCGACGGCATCGACGTGTACGCGTGGCCGCAGAACGAGACATCCACGGGTGTCATGGCGCCGGTCAAACGAGTGGATGCCGACGCGCTCACCGTGATCGATGCGACCAGCGCGGCGGGCGGCATCGACTTCGACGCGAGCGAGACGGACGTCTACTATTTCGCGCCGCAGAAGAACTTCGCGTCAGACGGCGGGCTGTGGTTCGCACTCTTCTCACCTGCTGCGCTCGAGCGGGTCGAACGCATTGCGGAGAGCGAGCGTTACATCCCCGAGTTCCTGAGCCTCAACAACGCGGTCGACAACTCGCGACTGAACCAGACGCTCAACACGCCCGCGCTTGCGACACTCCTCCTCATGGAGAACCAGATCGACTGGATCAACGGCAACGGAGGGCTCGCCTGGGCCGACGCGCGCACGAAAGAGTCGTCATCCGTTCTCTACGAGTGGGCGGATGCCACCACTTACGTCACCCCGTTCGTGGCGGTCGCCGAGCAGCGGTCACAGGTCGTCGTCACGATCGACTTCGATGAGTCGATCGACGCCGCCGCGATTGCGAAGGTGCTCCGCGAGAACGGCATCGTCGACACGGAGCCGTACCGCAAGCTCGGACGCAACCAGCTGCGCGTCGCGACGTTCGTCGCGATCGAGCCAGACGACGTGCGCGCTCTCGTCAAGTCGATCGAGTACGTGGTCGAGAAGCTCTAGCTCTCGTAGTTGGTCGAGTAGCGCGCAGCAAAGCTGCACGCGTGGCGAGACCGGTCTCGATACGCACAGCGCCTGTGGCGCTGTGATACTCGACCAACTACAAAAACACGGTCGAGCGCGCCTTAGGCTATAGCCGTGAGGATCTGGCTCAAAGACAGCGAGCGGCGACCCGACCCGACGCCCGTCAAGACGGATGACCGCAAGGCCATCGTCATTGGCATGGCGCTCTGGCTAGTCGCCCTGATTGTTCTGCTGTTCTTTACGGGCCCGCTGGCGGCGGCGGGGCACGCGTGGTGGGTTTTCACTCCCGCTGTCGCTCTCGGTCTCGGCCTGCTCGCCCTCGTCTACCTGCAGGTCAAGCGGCTCTAGATCCGGTTCGCCCGGCACATCGAGCTCATCGATGTCGACCCCGTCGAGGTCTCCCCCGTGCAGGATCGATCCGCCCGGTTCGTCGTCGTCCTCGTCATCCTCGTCGTCGTCTTCTTCGTCCGACGAGTCCTCGGCGTCGGCGTCTTCGCCGAGTTCTTCTCCGAGCGCAGCTTGCGCTGCTCTGTACTCGTCCATCCGCTCAGACCACGGCACCCAGTCGGGCGCGAGCAGGGCGCCCTCGGCTGGCAGCAACTCGCTCTCGACGATGGTGGGCTCCGAGTCGGGTAGCTGCGCGACGGTGACAGTCCAGTTCCAGCCCGGATAGCCAGCCATGGTCGCGGCGAAGCGGTACGTGGTGACGTACTCGTCTTCACTGGTCTCGCCCGCGAACTCCCCAACGGTCTGCACCGGGGTGACTTCGAGCAGCGCCGTCAGCGCAAACTTCTGCGCATCGGTCAGTGCATCAAGCATCGAGGTCGTCTGCAACCTTGCGCAGCACGGCCGCGATCTTGCTGCCGTGCGCCTTCGCCGGGTAGCGACCGTGACGAAGGTCGCCGCCGATTCCGTCGAGCAGTTTCACCAGGTCTTCGATGATGATCGCCATGTCGTCGGCCGACTTGCGGTTCAGCTTTGCCATCGATGGCGGTGCCTCGAGCACGCGAACAGAGAGCGCCTGTGCGCCCTTCTTGCCGTCAGCAATGCCGAACTCAAGCTTCGAGCCTGGCTTCACAGTGACGCCAGCAGGCAACGCGGACGCGTGCAAAAAGACCTCCTGGCCGTCATCTGAACTGATGAAGCCGAAGCCCTTTTCGTCGTCGTAAAACTTAACCTTGCCGGTAGGCATCCCAGTACCTCTCTTACGCCGCGCAATTCGCGGTGCACTCCAAGGATACTTCGGTGAAGCCTCCCGGCTCGCAGACCCTTATTCTTATGTCGTGGCTAACAACAACAAGAACGCGAAGGCTTCCGCGAAGCCGGCCCCCGAGCCGCTCTCGCGCCCGCAGCGCGCTCTGATGTACATGGCCGGCTCAATTCTTGGTCTCGGAGTGATCGCCATCGTCGCGCTGCTCATCGGCGAGGCAACCCTCTCACCCGAGGCGTTCCAGAATTCGGCGATCTGGCCCGTGGTTGCGCTTTTGCCCGCGATTGCGATTCCGCTGGGCTTTCTCCTCTTCATCGCTCTGATCGTCGTGACCTTCGTTCAACGCAGTCGAGCTGCGAAGGTTGCCGGCAAGTAGCTCGTCCACTCTCTCGCTGGCCAGTCGGCTGCGGGACATGGGCGACGATGACCTCGTAGCCCTCCTTAGCGTCCGCGAAGTTCGCGAAGCACGCGTTCGTGACTTCTTCGATCTCGCCGACTCGCTGCTCGACTTCGCGAACGTACAGAAGATTCTCGCAACCCTCGACCGCACGACCCTCGCCGCAATCTCCGCCGTCGGCATCATGGCGACGGATGCGACCGGCCCAACCACGGCGGAGGTCGCCACCTGGGTCGAGGCTCTCGAGCCAGACGAGACCGTCGTCGAGCAGAGCCTCCGGCTGGCAGTGACCCTCGCGCTGCTGGACGAAGTCGACGGGACCTGGCTCCCGTACACGCCGGTCTCCGACCAGCTGGCCCGCTGGCCGGCCGAGGGAATGCCGAGCTTCCGGGAACTCATCAGCGACCCCGTACCAACAACGCTGACACCCGTCGCACAGGTCGACAGCGGCGCCATCGACCACGTCGCCGCTGAGCACGCGTTCAACGCGACCAACTCGATTGCCGCGCTCCTCGCAGAACTCCAGCACGAGCCCGCGCGCGAGCTCGCACGCGGTGGCATCGCCTTGCCGGAGACGAAGCGGCTGGCCACTGCAATGGCGGTGCAACTCGACGACGTCGCAACCCTCGTCGACATCGCGGCGCGAGCCGAACTCGCCGCTCTCGATGCCGGCAACTGGCTGCCGACGGAGGCGGCCGTCGATTGGATGCTGCAATCCGGCGGCGAGCGCTGGGCGCACCTCGCCGATGCCTGGTTCGGGCGACTGCCCGGCGACATCCGGGACCTGCTGTCGTCACGAGCCGGCGCCGCGTGGGGCGACCGTCTGGCCGAGTACGTTCGCTGGCTCTACCCGGCGGGCGGCGACTGGATGCGCGAGCGTGCGCAGGAGTACATCCGCGACGCCCAGGTGCTCGGCATCATCGCCAACCAGACGATCTCGGGACCGGGCGGCACCCTGATGTCGAAGGGCGCGGATGCGGCCGCGAGCGCCATGGCCGCACTATTCCCGCCAGAGATCGACAAGGTGTACCTGCAGCACGACCTGACGATCGTTGCGCCCGGTCCGTTGCTTCCGAAACTGGATGCCCGGCTTCGCGCGATGGCCGACGTCGAAAGCCGCGCGCTCGCGAGCACCTATCGCGTGAGCGAGGCATCCATCAATCGCGCACTGACGACCGGGCAAACGGCCGATACCGTCCGGGAGTTTCTTGCGAGCATTTCGCTCACCGGGATTCCCCAGCCGCTCGAATACCTCATCGTCGGTGCCGCCGCCCGCTTCGGGTCGCTGCGCGTTGGACGCATCACGCAGAGCTCGATCATCGCGAACCAGCCAGGAGCGAAGAGTTACGTCAGTGCGGAAGACGCAACGCAGCTGTCGGCGATCCTCGTCGACCACGGG
>DASXNG010000110.1:0-11332 GCA_036495225.1 Galbitalea sp. | reverse complement strand
GGCGTCGACAACATCATCTCCGCGTTTCCCTGGCTGAATCCGTTCAGGGTGGGCATCGCAATCCTCTTCCTCTTGATCCTCACCGCGGTCAACCTGCGAGGCGTTCGCGAATCCAGCAAGGCGTTCGCTTTGCCCACCTATCTCTTCATCGCAAGCCTCGGCGTGATGATCGTGACCGCCATCATTGAGACGCTCGCCGGTCATCCTCCTGTCGCCGAATCGGCCGGATATTCCGTTCGACCTGAAAGCATCGCGCAGGCCGGATTCATCCTGCTGCTCCTGCGCGCATTCTCCAGTGGATGTAGCGCGCTCACCGGTGTCGAGGCGGTGTCGAACGGCGTCCAGGCCTTCCGTCGCCCCAAGATTCAGAACGCCCAGAAGACGCTCGTACTGATGGGCTCAATAGCAATCGTGCTGTTTATCGGTCTCGTTACAATCGCACTCGTCAGCCAAGTGCACTACGCGCAGTCGGCGTGTGACCTGATCGGTTTCAAACACTGTCTGGTTGTGCCCCAGCGTTCGCTCGTCGCCCAGATTGCGTCGGCGACTTTCGGCAACAACACGGTGATGTTCTTTGTCGTCCAGGCGGCAACCGCGCTCGTGCTGCTGCTCGCCGCGAACACCGCATTCAACGGCTTCCCGCTGCTCGGTTCAGTGCTCGCACAGGACCACTACGCACCTAAGGCACTCTCAACCCGCGGCGACCGCCTCATCTACTCGAACGGCGTCATCATCCTCGCCGCCGCCGCAGGCGTCCTCCTGGTCGTCTTCCAGGCCAACGTGACTTCGCTGATCCAGCTGTACATCATTGGCGTTTTCGTGTCGTTCACGCTGGGCCAAACCGGCATGATCCGACACTGGATTCGGCTCCTGAAGACAAATCCGCCCAACCGCAGGTCGATCAAAGTCAGCCTCACGATCAACTCTGTTGGTGCGACGTTCACCGCGAGCGTTCTGCTCATCGTGACGATCTCGAAGTTCCTCAGCGGCGCCTACCTCGTCTTCATCATGATGCCGATCCTGATCCTTCTGATGTTCGGCGTGAACCGGTACTACCGGGACGTCGACAAGGAGATCGAGGCCGACCCGACAACGATCTTCGGGGCACGCGGCGACCACGCAATTGTGCTGGTCGGCAAGTTGCAGAAGCCAGTACTGAAAGCTCTCGACTACGCCATCGCGGCGCGGCACGAGAGCATCGAGGCACTGCACGTCTCCATCGATGAAACCGAGACGGAACGATTGCAGGAGCAGTGGTCCGAGCAGAACATCAAGATTCCGCTTCGCATCATCGAGTCGCCCTATCGCGAAATCAGCAACCCTCTCATCAAGTACGTCAAGAGCAGGCGCGATGAGCACGGCTCCGAGGTCATCACTCTCTACACTCCCCAGTTCATCGTTGGGCACTGGTGGGAGAATCTCCTCCACAACCACAAGGCGCGGCGCATCCGCCACAAGCTCATGCTCGTGCACGGTGTGGTCATTGCTCTCGTGCCATGGCTGCTCGACTCGTCCGAACTGATTTACGGACGCCGTTCGCGCCCCGTGCCCGGTCAGGATCGCCGAGGCGAGCCGTTGCGTCCGGTCGTGCGCAGGGCCATGCCGCCCGCGACTCCCGGCGGAAAGTCGGAGACGAGGATGTCGGCGGCCAAGCAGTCCGCGCAGGCAAAGCGCAACGCAGAGAAACTCGCCGCAGACAAGCGGTCCACCGACAAGACCGGTACCGAGAAACCGGGCACCGAGAAGCCGGGCACCGAGAAGATGAGCGCCGACAACGTCAGCGGGGAACCCGGCGCGAAGTCCGAGCCGGGCAAGGCGACTGTCGGATCGACCGCGGCAAAGAACAAATAACCGAATGGGCGCGCTCCTCGCGGTACTGATTGGTGGCGCGATTGGCGGTGGACTCCGACTCGAGTTGGATGCAGCGCTCCCTCACACTTCGACCGGATTTCCCTGGGACACGCTCCTCATCAACGTCGTCGGCTCGCTCCTGCTCGGCATCCTGGTCGCGCGAGTCTGGCCCATCGTGCCCGAATGGGTGCGCGCTGGACTCGGCCCGGGGTTTCTTGGTGGCTTCACGACCTTCTCGGCAGTGATGGTTTCCATGGTCACCATGGCGGCCGACGGGGAGATCGTGCTGGCCCTCGGCTACCTCGCAGCATCCCTCGTTCTCGGATTCGGCGCTGCTGCGCTTGGACTCTGGATCGGACGAAGGCCGGATGCGGTGCCGATCGTGGAGGTCGACGAGTGATCCTGGCCGTCGCGGCGGGTGTTGCTGGCGTCGCCGCCGCGATCCGCTATCTCATCTCGCGTGCCTACGCCCGGCGCACGGGGCTGCCCTGGGCCGTCTTCACGGTGAACGTCGCCGGGTCCATGATCGGAGGAGTCGCCGTTGGCCTCGCGACGACCGGCGCCATCTCGCACAACTGGCAGCTCATCATCGTCGGCGGGTTCGCCGGCGGTCTCACCACGTTCAGCACGTGGAGCGTCGAGACCATCCAGCTGTTCACGGAAGGCAAGCTGCGATCCGCGCTCGTCAGCGTGATTCTGAATCTCGCGATCGGACTCGCCGCGGCAACCGCGGGCTACCTGATCGCGACGATGCTGACCACCAGCTGATTGGCGTTACAACTTGCTCGGTGTCACAACTTACTCAGCGTCGCGATGACCTGGCGAGCGATCAGTCGCCCGGCCCTGTTTGCGCCAATAGTGCTGGCCTGCGGGCCGTAACCCGCGAAGAATACGCGAGGGTCGCGCCACGATGAACCGGCCGCGACGACGATACCGCCCTCCTTCTCGCGCAACTTCAGAGGGGCGAGGTGACGGAGCTCTGGACGGAACCCGGTTGCCCAGACGATCGCGTCCACGTCGCGGTAGGTGCCATCCGCCCACCGCACGCCGTTCGGCTCGATGCGTTCGAACATCCGCTTGGGGCGAAGCAGTCCGCGGTCGATACCGGCCTGAATCCGTCGAGTACGCGGCACGCCCGTGCCGCTCACGATGCTCGGAAGCGCACGGCCGGCGCGTGCGGCCTCGTCCTGCCGAGCCACTGCTTCGGTGCCGGCCTCCATGTTGAGCTCCGTCTCATCCAGGAAGTCGACGCTGCGGCGGCTCACCCAGGTGAGCTCGGAGGCGTATTCCTCGAGTTCGAGGAGAAAACCGACAGCGGAGGTGCCGCCACCGATCACCAGAACTCGCTTACCCGCGTACTGCGTCGCATCCACGTAGTCGTTGGTGTGAACCTGCGTGCCCTGGAACGAGTCGCGGCCCGGATACCAGGGGATGAACGGGGCGCCCCAGGTGCCCGTGGCATTGACGACTATGTGGGTCGAGACATCCTGTGAACCCTCGCCGTCCGAAAACGTCACGACCAGGTTGGCGCCCTGGTTGTGCACAGACGTAACGGCGGCGGGGCGCACGACCTGGAAGCCGTAATGCTCTTCGTAGAGGGCGTAGTACTCGGCGATGACGTCTTTAGCCGGGCGAGTTCGATCGGCGGTCTCGAAGCTCAGCTCGAGCGCATCCATCCCGGGCAGATCGTTGACCCGATGAGCAGAACCAAGGCGAAGGGCCTCCCAGCGAAACTGCCACGCGCCACCCGTTCCCGGCCCGCGATCGAGCAGCACAAACTCATTGCCGGCATCGAGCCCCAGGCGCCGCAGATAGAAGGCGACGGAGAGTCCGGCTTGACCGGCGCCGATGACGACAACTGAGGTGTCGGTTCCGTCGGTTGCCACCCGACAACGTTACCCTCGTGGCGCACGCTTCTCGGCGCGCCCTGCTGTGTGCGCGCGCAGGGTTGTGCAGCGTCAGACACCCCCGTTGAGGTGATAAAGTGATCGCTAGCTTTTTACCTGTCAGCAATTCGTTTTTACATGAGGGGGTCACGCATGGGGCGCGGCCGTCAAAAGGCAAAGCACACCAAGGTTGCCCGGGATCTGAAGTACTACAGCCCGGACACTAATTACGGTGCGCTCGCCAACGAGCTCCACAGTTCCACGCCGGTTTCTCCCGAGTTGGACAAGTGGGCGGAATATCTCGAAGACGACGATTCAGACGCTGACGAGGAATCCCGCACCGCGTAACTGCGCTGCCGCGATACTGGGGATCGAGATACCGGGGATTGAGCCTGCCGAAATCTCACGAACCAATCCTCGCGCGCGAGTAGCCCGTCGGTGAGGCCTCGACGCCGCCGGTGCCTACGGCACGCGGCTGCTCGACCACCCGTTAGGCGGGGTAGTTGCCCGTCAGCCGCACGGCGCCGCCGTTGACGCCCTTGGCGCCCTGCTCGAAAGCCTCGATGCCTGCGCTTGTCGAAGGTAGCGGCCCCGTCGAGACCGTGCCCACAACCCACGCGGGTAGTCCGTCCGCGGAGAGCGCCGTAATCACGGCATCCGCAGAACCAGGCGCGACGACCGCGACCATGCCGATTCCCAGGTTCCAGGTGCCTTCTGTCTCGGTGAGCTTCATTCCGCCGAGGCCTGCCAGTGCACGAAACACGGGCGCTGGCGACCACGAAGCGCGATCGAGCTCCGCCCACGAGCCAACCGGGAGCACGCGCGCGATGTTCGCCGCGATGCCGCCGCCAGTGATGTGGCTCAGCGCATGCACGGCCCTGCCGATGGTCGCATCCGAAAGCAGCCGCAGCAGGGGAGCTGTGTACAGCCTCGTCGGCTCGAGCAGGACTTCTCCGACGATGCCACCCAATTCGTTCGAGTTGTCGCGATACCCGATGCCGTTCTCGTTAAGGATGTACCGCACCAGGGAGAAACCGTTGGAGTGCAGACCGGATGATCCAATCGCAACAATCACGTCGCTGTCTTCAACGAGGTGCGGGCCGAGCTGAGCATCCGCCTCGACTGCTCCGACTGCGGCTCCCGCCACGTCGTAATCGTCCGGCCCGAGGAGTCCAGGGTGCTCAGCCGTCTCGCCGCCGACCAGCGCGGTGCCGGTCTCTGCACACGCGTGAGCGATTCCCGCGACGATATCCGCGACGCGCTCGGGAACGACTCGTCCGCACGCGATGTAGTCCGTCATGAACAGGGGACGAGCGCCCACTACGACGATGTCGTCGACGACCATTCCGACGAGGTCCTGGCCGATGGTGTCGTGTTTGTCGAGCGCTTGCGCGATCGCGACCTTGGTGCCGACGCCATCCGTCGATGTAGCGAGCAGCGGTCGATCGAAGCTCTTCAGAAAGGACACGTCAAACAACCCGGCGAACCCACCAACGCCGCCGAGAACCTCTGGTCCGTGAGTCTTCTGCACGGCGGATTTCATGAGCTCAACGGCAACGTCACCCGCTGCTGTGTCGACTCCGGCCTCACGGTAACTCGCGGTCATGCCACCAGTCTGCCGCACTCAGCTATGTCCCGGCGCGGGACTCTAGACTGGTGGCGACTTCTTCTCCTTGAACGGCAGGAATCCATACCGCATGTGCGGCATCGTGGGCATCGTCTCATCACAGCCCGTAAACCAGCAGGTCTATGACGCCTTGCTCCTCCTCCAACACCGCGGCCAGGATTCCACTGGCATCGCGACCGCTGATGGCAACACCATCCACATGCAGAAGGCCAAGGGCCAGGTTCGCGAGGCCTACCGCACCCGTGACATGCGGTCACTGCTCGGCAAGACGGGCCTCGGGCACGTTCGCTATGCGACTCGTGGCAGTGCCGCCAATGAGGAGGAGGCACAGCCGTTCTACGTGAACGCTCCGTACGGCATCGTGCTGGTACACAACGGCAACCTCACAAACACGCGCGAGTTGACCGAGGAGCTCTTCCACGTCGACCGACGTCACCTGAACACCTCCAGCGACACCGAACTTTTGGTCAACGTTCTCGCCAACGAACTGCAGCAGCAGGTCACCGGCGCCGAGCTCGATCCCGACCAGATCTTCACTGCCATTTCGCGCCTGCACGAGCGCGTCGAAGGCTCATACGCCGCGATCGCCCTCATCGCCGGCCATGGGCTGCTCGCGTTCCGCGACCCGTACGGGATCCGTCCGCTTGTGCTTGGTCGGCGTCAGGCCGGCTTCGTCGGGGACGATTGGATCGTCGCATCCGAATCTCTCGTCCTGGAGAGCGCGGGATACGAACTGGTTCGCGACCTGCTGCCGGGCGAAGCTGTCTTCATCGCGAACAACGGTGAGATGACGTCGAAGCAGTGCGCTGCAAATCCCCGACTCATCCCGTGCTCCTTCGAGTACGTCTATCTGGCTCGCCCAGACTCGGTCATGAACGGCATCTCGGTGTACGAAGCCCGACTGCGGCTCGGTAACCGTCTCGCCGACACGATCGCGAAGTACACGCCGCACGGCGACATCGACGTCGTCATGCCGATTCCAGACTCGGCGCGACCGGCCGCAATGCAGGTCGCGCAGAAGCTCGGAGTCGAGTACCGCGAAGGCTTCTACAAGAACCGCTACGTCGGTCGCACCTTCATCATGCCGGGTCAGGCCGAGCGCAAGAAGTCGGTGAAACAGAAGCTCAACGCCATGTCGACCGAATTCCGCGGCAAGAACATCCTGATCGTGGATGACTCGATCGTGCGTGGCACCACGTCGAAGGAAATCGTGCAGATGGCCCGCGAGGCCGGAGCCAACAAAGTGACCTTCACCTCGGCTGCCCCGCCGGTTCGCTACCCGCACGTCTACGGCATCAACATGCCGACGCGTCACGAGCTGGTCGCCCACGGCCGCAAGATTCCCGAAATCGCGACCGAACTCGGCGCCGACTACCTGATCTACCAGGAGGTCGCAGACATGCAGGCCGCAATCATCGAAGGTTCCGCTGTGGAGGCACTCGAGATGAGCTGCTTCACTGGCGACTACGTCACCGGCTCGGTCACACCCGAGTACCTCGCCTGGGTCGAGGCAAACCAGCTGAGCTAGCTCGGTGACGTCTCAACTCCTCGACCTGGCGACCACAACCCGGCCCTAAGGTCGGTATTCAATTCGCCACGCCGCCTGGTTGCGGGGCATCCGCGGCGCGGCGCATCAGTTACCGACTTTAGGTCGAGGCAGGAGCGCACGGCCGCGCGCTAGATCGATTGCGAGGCAGCTAGCTGCCGGTCTTCGTGAAGCTGTAACGGTTGCCCGCGTCGGGGTGACCGAGGTTGACGTACAACTGCGGTGGGAGGTCGGATGACACGACCAGTGTCACGCCGTAGTCGAAGCCGATCTTCTGCGGGCTGGTGAAGGTGAGCTGAACGCCCGGGGCTCCGCCGACATCCGTTCCGCCCGATCCGATCGACCAGGTGCCGACGACATTCTCTGGCGGTCCTGCTGGCTGGGCGCCGAGCGCGACTTCCGATTGTTCGATGGCTCCCTTAGGGATTCCCGAGGCGAGGAACGTCCCGTCTGGGTCGAACTCGATTCGAGCGCTGCCGTGTTTCCACACACCGACGATCTCCGCGGAAGAAGGCGTCGGGATGGGCGCGGCCGTGGCGCATGCTGAGAGTGACAGGCATGCCACAACCATCGCGACCGCGAGCGCGAGACGACGCATTACTGCTGCTGGTCCTCTGCCGATTCTGGATCGGCCGCGAGGGGCGCCTCGTCAGCCGGCTCCAGATAGTCCACGGTCACGTTCACCGACTTTGACCGTCGCACCGAGATGCGGTCGAAGATCAGCGCCACGATGGACCCGAGCAGGATGCCACCGACGAAACCGTAGATCGCGAAGTAACCGAACGTCGGGCCAAAACCAACCGACGGATCGATCGGAAAACTCGCAGTGAGAATGAGCGACACGAGCACGCCGATGAGCGCCCCGAGCACGAGGAACACCGAAAACTTGGGTGCCCTGCGGATGCTCACGGTGGTCTCGTGGTTGTCTGTGTTGCTCACCCAGCTATTGTCCCATCCGCAGGATGGGCAGATACCCGGTGAGGTCGGCGCGCGAGCCGGATGCCTGAACACGGCCTTCCGCTATCGCCGTCGCCCAGTCATCCCGACCGGTTGCTAGCGCGAGCCAGGTTGAGGCGTCGGTTTCGATCACGTTCGGCGGCGTGCCACGAGTGTGTCTCGGACCCTCGATGGCCTGCACCGCACCAAACGGTGGAACGCGCACCTCCACGGTGTTGCCGACCGCCCGCTCGGCGAGCAACTGCAGCAGATAGCGCACCGCGGTCGCGATGGTGTCACGACTGGCACCATCGGCGAGCGCCTCTCGCACGGCCGCCTCGCCCGCGTCATCCGCAATTCGACTTCTTGCCACGTCACCAACGTAACGGCAGCGCGGCTAGCCTTACAGTGTGCGAATCCTCGTTCTGGGCTCAGGCGCGCGCGAGCATGCCATCGTCAAATCGCTGCTCGCGGAGAATGCGAATCACGAAATCACGGCGGCGCCTGGCAACGCGGGGATAGCCGCAGACGTTGCCATCGTTGGACTCGACCCGACCAACGGCGATGTGGTCGCCCAGTACGCGATCGACAACTCCGTCGACCTCGTGGTGATCGGACCAGAGGCTCCGCTCGTCGAGGGCGTCGCGGACAAGCTGCGGACGCGGGGCATCCCGGTCTTCGGCCCGAGTCGCGCCGCCGCAGCACTCGAGGGAAGCAAGACGTTTGCCAAACGAATCATGGATGAAGCCGGCGTGCCGACCGGCAAAGCCGTGCGGGCGGGCAATCTGGCCGAAGCGACCGAAGCGATCGATGAATACGGCGCACCATACGTCGTGAAGGCGGATGGACTGGCGGCAGGCAAGGGCGTGCTGGTGACGCCGGACCGCGACGCGGCGATCGCGCACGCGCAGTACTGGCTGCAACACGGGAGCGTGCTGGTTGAGGAATTCCTCGCGGGCCAGGAAGTGTCGCTCTTCCTGCTGAGCGATGGCCACACTGTTCTTCCACTATCACCAGCGCAGGACTACAAGCGCGTGTTCGATCGCGACGAAGGACCGAACACCGGCGGCATGGGCGCTTACTCTCCGCTGCCCTGGCTGCCCGATGGCTTCGTCGACGAGGTCATCGAAACCATTGCGCTGCCGACCATCCAGCAACTCGCGGCCGAGCAGAAGCCCTTCATCGGGCTGCTTTACTGTGGGCTGATCCTCACCGCCAAGGGCACCCGCGTCATCGAGTTCAACGCGCGATTCGGTGATCCGGAAACGCAGGTCGTGCTCGCCAGACTGGTAACCCCTTTGAGTGGTTTGCTGTTCGCTGCGTCAACGGGCGAACTCGCGGGTCTTCCCCGCCCCGAATTTTCGGAAGACGTCGCCGTGACGGTTGTCCTCGCCAGCGAGGGTTACCCGGACGCACCCGTCACCGGCCGCCCGATCACCGGACTCGATCAAGTCACCGATGTCATCATCGAGCACGCAGCCACCGCACACTCCGACGCCGGATTCATCGCCACCGGAGGGCGCGTGCTCAGCGTGGTGGCGACAGGCGAGAGTTTCGCCACGGCCCGAGAAAAGGCTTACACCGCGCTCGGCCAAATTCACCTCGAAGGAAGTCACTACAGAACCGACATTGCGGAGCGGGTCGCATGACCGACATTGACGGCTGGGAAAACACGTATTCCGGCAAGGTGCGCGACCTCTACACGAGCTCCGAACATCCGGATCGCGTGATCATGGTCGCGAGCGACCGGGTCAGTGCCTTCGACCACGTGCTTTCACCGGCCATCCCGAACAAGGGCGCCCTGCTCACCGAGTTGAGCCTCTGGTGGTTTGACCAACTCGACGCCATGCCGAACCATCTCGCGCCGAGAGACGAGTGGGGCATCATCCCCGAGTCTTTGCGCTCCCGTTCGATGCTGGTCATGAAACTCGCGATGTTCCCGATCGAGTGCGTCGTGCGTGGCTACCTCACCGGAAGCGGCTGGGTGGAATACCAGCAGACCCAGAGCGTGTGCGGAGTCGACCTGCCCGCCGGTCTCTCGGACGGCGACCGGCTGCCTGAGCCGATTTACACGCCGGCATGGAAAGCGCCCGTTGGCCAGCACGACGAAAACATCACTCTCGAGCGGACCGCCGAGCTTGTTGGTCTCGAGAACGCCACCGCACTGCGCGACCTGTCGCTCGCCGTCTTCACTCGCGCGTCGACGATCGCGGAAACCCGCGGCATCATTCTCGCCGACACCAAGTTCGAGTTCGGCTCCGATGAGGAGGGCACGATTCGCCTGGCAGACGAGGTGCTCACCTCGGACAGCAGCCGGTACTGGGACGCGGCAGAGTACGCGCGCGGCAATCGCTCCGCGAGCTTCGACAAGCAGCCTGTGCGCGATTGGTTGAAGGGGCACTGGGACCCTTCGACAAACTCAGGGCAGGCCGGTGAACCGCCGGAACTGCCCCCAGAGGTTGTGGATGCCACGGTGGCCAGATATCGGGAGCTGGTCGATCGGCTCACGAAGTGATCATCCGCGAGGTCGACTGGTACGACCCCGCAGGTGAGGCACTCCGGCTCGCCCAACGCGAAGAGTTGTCTGAGCGCTACGGGCGGTCAGACTCGGAGCCGGGACCCGCTCCGACCGCAGCTGACGTCGCCCTGTTTCTGGTCGCCTTCGACGGCGAGGAGGCGATCGGATGCGGCGGGTTGCGTCCCCTCGACCAGACCCACGGCGAGATCAAGCGGATGTTTGTTCGCCTTAGCTACCGCGGCAAGGGAGTCTCGACCGCCATCCTGCGCGGGCTCGAGGCGGCCGCCCGCGATCGAGGCTGGGAGCGACTCGTGCTCGAGACCGGTGATCGCCAGCCTGACGCGATGCGCTTCTACGAACGCGAGGGTTACAGCCCAATCCCGCGGTTCGGGTACTACGTCGACAGCGAGCTCTCGCGGTGTTACGAGCGGGTGCTGGGCTAGAGCGCCACATCCGCGACGGGCCATGCGACACTTGGCACGTGACTTTGCCTCGCGTTCTCGCCCGGCGCAGGCGTCACCGAGGGTTACGCGATCGTGGTGCCAGCGACGGACTAGCCCAAGTCGCGGCGGCGGGAGAAACACGCCGGTGGCGGGTGTAACAACTCCCGCCACCGGACGCTATCTCCCGCCGGAGGGGGTTATTGCTCCCGCCACGGCCAAGCAGACAGAGGAATGCGGGGGGCGTCACAAGAGTTGCACCAACGTGGGATCAAACGACCAACTCGCAGCAGACACGGCCATGGGCCCTGTGACTCTGCTCGTTGCGAGCCTCGACGCGATGACTGCCTACTACCGCGATGCGGTGGCGCTCCAGGTCCTTGGCGCCGACGGCGATCGGGTGACTCTCGGCCGCGGCATCCGCCCCGTGATCATTCTTGAGCACTCTCCCGAACTGAAGCACGCCGGCCCGCGCGACGCCGGGCTGTTCCACACTGCCATCCTCTTCGAGACCGAGCGCGCACTTGC
>DASXNG010000109.1:0-10683 GCA_036495225.1 Galbitalea sp. | reverse complement strand
CCGTCGCGCTCCAGGTTGCGCAGCGTGAGCGTCAACATCCTGTGGGAGATTCCGGGCACGGCGTCGCGAAGCGCCGTGAAGCGGTGGGGTGCGCCATCCAGCATTCCCAGAATGAGGAGGCTCCACTTGTCACCGATGCGGGCGAAGGTGTCGCGGATGACCTCGCCGGCGTCGTGGTTGGCGTCACACATACCGGTCACGGTTGGCAGTTCTTCGGTCATGCTCATGGCGCCTCCAGTGGGAACACGCGTGTTACCTAGGCACAAAGAAGTGATCGGTTACTGACGTGTATACAAGTAACTAATAGTAACTCGATCTCGTTAGGAACCTCATGCTCATCGCCGTTTGGATCGTGTCCGGTCTCCTTGCCCTCGCCTATCTGTTCTCTGGCGGCACGAAGCTGTTCAGCCCGTACGAGAAGGTCAAGGTGAGCATGACCTACGCAGAAGACTTCAAGCCGTGGCAGATCAAGCTGATCGGCGCCGTCGAGATCCTCGGCGCAATTGGCCTGATCCTGCCCGTGTTGTTGAACGTCGCGCCCATCCTGACTCCGATCGCGGCAACCGGGCTTGCGATCATCCAGGTCGGCGCGATCATCGTTCACCTTCGCCGCCACGACGACCCGAAGGGCTTGCCGGTCAACGTCATCCTGCTGCTCGCGGCCGTGTTTGTCGCGGTCGCACGCTTCGCTGGAGTCTGAGTAGCGTAGGGATGTGACCGTACTCAGCCCTGACCTCCTCGACCGGATTCGCTCTCGCGCCGCAGGCTACGACCGTGACAATGCCTTCTTCACCGAGGACCTCGCCGAACTACGGGACGCCGGCTACCTCGCGCCGCGGTCACTGCTCGAGACCGCGCGTGACCAGCGCCTTTTGGCCGCCTACGCGCCTGCCACCGCTCTTGGTGTCAACATGCATCTCGTCTGGACAGGCGTTGCGCGCGTGCTCTCCGAGCGCGGAGACAAGTCGCTCGACTGGATCCTGACTGATGCGGCCGCCGGCGAGCTCTTCGCCTTCGGCAACAGCGAGGCGGGCAACGACCTTGTGTTGTTCGACTCGTTGACGAAGGCGGTTCCGGGCGCCGACGGCTCGTACGCGTTCACGGGTACGAAGATCTTCACATCGCTCGCCCCCGCTTGGTCACGACTCGGGATCTTCGGACGCGACGACACCGATCCGGACAACCGTCAGCTGGTGCACGGCTTCATCACGCGCGACACTCCGGGCTGGAAGTCGCTCGACGACTGGGACACCCTCGGGATGCGGGCGACCCAGAGTCACACGACGGTGCTCGATGGCGTGGTCGTCCCTGCTGCTCGTGTTGCTCGCATGCTGCCCGTCGGTCCGAGCGCCGATCCGTTCATCTTCGGAATCTTCGCGAACTTCCTGCTGCTCATCGCGTCGGTTTACGCAGGCGTGGCCGACCGCGCTCTCGAGCTCGGGGTCGAGGCGCTCGGCAAGCGCACGTCGCTGAAGAACGACGGCGCCCTGTACAGCCAGGACCCGGATATGCGCTGGCGAATCGCGGATGCCGCCCTCGCGCTCGATGCGCTCGCTCCCCAGATCGAGACACTGGCTTCGGATGTCGACAATCTCGTGAACCACGGAGCTTCGTGGTTCCGGCTGCTCACCGGCGTGAAGCATCGCGCGACGGAGACGGCCCGCTACGTTGTGGACCAGTCCGCGCGGGTCGCCGGCGGCGGGGGATATCGCAACGCGGCAGAACTCGCGCGCCTCCAGCGCGACGTGCTTGCCGGCATCTACCACCCCAGCGACACGGAATCCGTGCACAACACCGTCGCGACGAACCTCCTCGGCCCGCTGGCCTGAGGCCGCGCCATCCGCTGACCTCACCGCTGCAGTCTCTGCGCATAACTCAGGCAGAATTTCGCGCCGAGCGATTGCGCCCCCGGAAACGAGCGGGAGCGAGACCCCCGTCCGAAATTCTGCCTGAGTTATGAACCATCGGGCGCGGGAGAACAGCGACGGCAAACGCTTCGCCCATAGGATTTGGGGATGACCGGCCCACTCCTCTTCATCGGCGACAGCGTCACCGATTGCGGTCGCCGCGACGACGACCCCGACTACCTTGGCGACGGCTATGTGCGACTCATCGCGACCGCGCTGCCTGAGCGCCGCGTCATCAACGTTGGCATCGGCGGCAACCGCGCGATCGACCTGCGCGACCGGTGGAACATCGACGTGGTGCAACAGCGTCCAGACATCCTCACCGTCTATGTCGGCATCAACGACACCTGGCGCCGCTACGACAGCAACGACCCGACGAGCGAGGCCGAGTTCGAGGCCAACTACCGGGCCTGCCTAGCGGATGTCGGCGGCGCGAGCCGCGTCATCCTCATCGAACCGTTCGTCGTGCCTGTCACGGAGGACCAGCAGCGCTGGCATGAGGACCTCGACCCGAAGCGGGCCATCGTCGCAAAACTCGCGGCAGAGTTCGCGGCTGGCTTCGTGCGCCTTCAGGCGTTGATGGATGTCGCGAGCGCAACCCACGGAACGGCGGCGCTCGCCGCGGACGGCGTCCACCCGACCGAACTAGGCCACCGAGTGATCGCCGACGCGTGGCTTGAGGCCGCCGGGTTGTAAGGATTTCGTCGAGGCCCAGCCAGCAACCCAGTCGTTGTCGCTCCTGAGTTCCGTTACGACTCTGCTCGGCGTCCACGACGCAGCGGGCAGGAACTGGAGGGTCAGCTCGATCTGCGTCGCGTCGTCCTTTCGGAGCGCGAGCACAACGACCGGAATGTCAGGACCGCGCGACTGCGAATTGACGTCCATCCGCGTCGAAGCGATCCTTGAGCGGGGAATCACGAGGAATGGTACGAGTTCGGCGCGATGCCTGCTGTAAAGCACCAGCCGCTCGAACACCAGATAACACGTCATGCGCGGACGAGCGTCGGGCAGGGCCGGGGCAGCTGCTCCGAGGAGTTCGTCAACCATGTCACCGAATTCCGAGCAGCTTTGCGTGCCGAACACGTGATCGGGTGTGAAGCGCTGAAGCAGGAATTTGCGGTAGTACCGTTCCGGACCGAGCGCTATGGCGTACGCGGGGAAAACGATCGTGGCGACAACAGCCAGTGAACCTGCCCACGTGAGGAGTGTGGCCATCGCATCATCGTCCACAAACTTGCTGAAGAGCAGAGAGAACAGAATGATCGAGCTCGCCAGCGAGAAGAGGAAGCCGACCTGCGCCCAGCGCTTGCGAAGTACCACCTGGAGGCCGGTTGGTCCTGCATCGATGGCGCCGAGCTCGATGCCGCTTGTGAAGGGCTGCGGAATGGATGCCGCGGACACCCGAGGCTTGGCCGGTCGGCTGACTGCGCCCGTCTTCCAGTCGATTCCATCGACCTGGTCAAATTGCGTGAGCAGTGTCGTGTATCCAGCAGCGAGTTCGGCACGCCGTGCTTTCTTGGCTGTGGATAGCAGACGCAACGACACGATGAGGCCCACGAGGGCGACGACGGCTGGCGATCCGAGAGCGACTGTGAGGACCGCCCAGAGATTGAGATCGCTCTCGCTGAGCAACCCGCCCGTGACGCAAACCGCGATGAAAACGAGGAGGAACCCGAGGACGCTGATAACGACGGCATACGTGGCGCGTTGGTCCGCAATGTACGCCGACACGCCCGGCAGCAGCCTCGGGTCGCGGTCGCTCATCGCACAAGAATATAGCGGGCGGCAACCACCACAGTGCCGCCCGCTAAGCCTTCACGCCGCCGGCGCCCGCGGCACCAACCGCTGCAGCTGGGTGACGTGCTCGGGAGTCAGTTCCTCGAGCGACGCGACCCCGAGCAGGCGCATGGTGCGCGTGATCTGCTCGGAGAGGATCCAGATCGCACGGTCGACGCCTTCGCGGCCGCCCGCCATCAGGCCGTACAGGTAGGCGCGACCGATGAGCGTGAACTTCGCACCCAGCGCGACCGCCGCGACGATGTCCGCGCCGCTCATGATGCCGGTGTCGAGGTGCACTTCGAGGTCTTTGCCAACCTCGCGAACGACCGTCGGCAGCAGGTGGAACGGAATCGGCGCGCGGTCCAGCTGGCGTCCGCCGTGGTTCGACAGCGTGATGCCGTCGACGCCCATGCTGGCGAGTGTGCGAGCGTCGTCCACGTTCTGCACGCCCTTCACAACGAGCTTGCCCGGCCACTGTTTCTTGATCCACGCGAGGTCGTCGAAGGTCACGGTCGGGTCGAACATCGAGTCCAGCAGTTCGCCGACGGTACCGCTCCAGCGATCGAGCGACGCGAACGCGAGCGGCTCCGTCGTCAGGAAGTTGATCCACCACTCCGGCCGCGGGATCGCGTTGATCACCGTTCCCAGCGTGAGCTGTGGAGGAATGGAGAAGCCGTTGCGCTTGTCACGCAGGCGAGCACCCGCGACCGGGACATCTACCGTCACCAGCAAGGTGTCGAAGCCCGCAGCGGCGGCGCGATCGACGAGCGCCATCGAACGGTCGCGGTCTTTCCACATGTAGAGCTGGAACCAGTTGCGGCCGTCGGGATTCGCCGCCTTCACGTCCTCAATGGCAGTCGTACCCATGGTCGACAGGGAGAACGGAATGCCGGCAGCGGCCGCCGCTGACGCGCCTGCGATCTCGCCCTCGGCCTGCATCATCCGGGTGAACCCGGTCGGAGCGATGCCAAACGGCAGGGCGGTCGGGCCACCGAGCACGGTCGACGAGGTGTCGACGGTCGAGACATCCCGCAGGATTCCGGGATTGAACTGGATGTCCTCAAACGCCTGCCGCGCGCGGGCGAGCGAGATCTCCGCCTCGGCCGCCCCCTCGGTGTAGTCGAACGGCGCCTTCGGTGTGCGACGCATCGCGATGGTGCGCAGGTCCCAGATGGTGAGTGCCTTATCGAGCCTGCGCTTCTTGGCGTTCCATTCCGGGCTCGCGAAGTGCATCAGTGGCGCGAGATCGCGAGGTCTCGGGAAGCGTCTTTTCATTGGTGCTGATCCTTAGTTGATGACGATGTGGTCGGGTGCCTGGCCAGCACGGAGACGATTGATCTGTGCGATGACGAGCGGATCGATACGGTCGAGCATGCTCTGCACGTTGCCACCGAGGTGCGGGGTGAGCAGCGAGCCGGGAAGCGACCAGAGTGGATGTCCCGGCGGAAGCGGTTCCGGGTCGACGACGTCAAGGGCCGACCGGACGGCGCCGGACCGAACGTGCCTGACCAGCGCGTCGGTGTCAACAATGGCACCGCGCGAGACGTTGACGATGAGGGCGCCGTGAGGCAGCCGATCGAGAAATGCGTCATCGACAAGTCCACGGGTTTCGTCGACGAGTGGCAGCGCGAGCACAACGATGTCTGCGCCTGGCAGGAGCGCGTTCAGGTCGCCGATCGAGTGGATGTCATAGCGCGCCCTTCTGGCGACGCGGGTGAGGTGCACGTCGAACCCCGCGACGCGCTTCTCGAATTCGTGTCCAATGCCTCCCACGCCGATGAGTAGCACGCGCCGGCCGATGAGACCGGGCCAACTCTTCTGCTCCCACCGCTCCGCCGACTGGTTGCGGCCGACTTCGGGCCAGCCGCGTTGGCTGGCAAGGATGAGCGTGATCGCGATCTCGGCGGCGGGTGCCTCGTGAACCCCCACGGCGTTGCTGAAAGTGGTGCCCTTCGGAACGAACTTGGCGGCGCCGTCGTAGCCGAGCGACTGGCTCTGGATGTGTTTGATTCCGTGTGGCAGGCCGGCAAGTAGCTCGTACGAGACGACGTAAGGAATGACGAGCAGATCTAGCTCGCCCTCGAAGGGAGGGTCAGTTGGGCGCCACACGATGAGTTCGACATCGTCGCCGATGCGGGGCTCCATGCGTACAAGCATGTCCGCATCGGGAACAGCAACTCGGATGCTCATTTCGTGGCCTCGTCGAAGTGGGCGAGCAGGCGATCGCGGGACTCGACGATGTGCACGCGAGTCAGTCGCTCCGCGAGCTCGACATCACCGACCGTCACCGCGTCGAGGATGCCCTGGTGCTCGGCCGCGACATCCTGTGCGGTCCGAAGGCGATTGGCGAGCACCTGCCCAATGGAGAGCTCGATCTCACCCATGAGGAGCGAGTGCGCGCGGATGAGTCGGGGGCTGCCCTGGCCGGTGACGAGCGCGCGGTGAAACTCGATGTCGAGCGCCGCGTTTGGCTCGTCGAGCGACAGCAGTGCACGATGTGCGGCCAGCGCTTCTGCCGGGATGGTTCCGGATGTCGCGAGCCGCGCGATTGCGGCGCTCTCGATGATCGCGCGATTGTCGAACAGGTCGACTATGTCCTCGCGACTCAACTCGGGTACCCGCGCGGCGTGATGCGGTTCGCGCGTCAGGAGCCCTTCGGCCACGAGCCTTTCGATGGCGAGCTTCGCCGTGGGTCGCGCGACTCCGAATTGCACGGCGACGCCGGACTCGGTGAACGTCGCACCCGAGGTCTCAACACGGGAGAGGATGCGCGAGCGAAGTTCGTCGTAGATCGCATCCGGGAGAACACCAGAAGATGCTGTCGTCGACATCGCGATCTCCCGTCTCCGTTGGCGAATGTTGTTAGACAACTCTATAGATTGTTAGACAATCTGTCTAGCTACGTTCGTAGCGAACCGGCGGGAAAGTCTTCGCGACAAGACCTCGCATCGCCTCGAGCGAGACGGCCGATGAACCATGCGCGCGCGCCTGCACGAGCACGTTGCCGATCGCCGTCGCCTCGACGGGTCCCGCGAGCACCGGCAAGCCCGACCGATTGGCGGTCAACCGGCACAGCAGCTCGTTCTGCGAACCGCCTCCGACCAAGTGAATGACGGACACCTTCTTGCCCGAGAGTTCGGTCGCGGTGGCAACGGCGGCAGCGAAGGCATCCGCGAGGCTTTCGACGATCGAGCGCACCATCTCCGACTTCGACTGAGGAGCACGGATGCCGCGCTCACCGAACCACTCGGCGATGCGCGCGGGCATGTCGCCCGGAACAAGGAACCGTGCATCGTTCGCGTTGAACACCGGCATGGGCTCGCCGACCAAAGCGGCCTGCTGAAGCAGGACGGGGAGATGGATGACTGTGCCCTCCGCCTCCCAGGTGCGCACCGACTCGCTGAGCAGCCAGAGTCCCATGACGTTGTGCAGATAGCGGATGCGACCGTCCACGCCTCCCTCGTTCGTGAAGCCGGCGAGACGACTCGCCTCCGTGAGAACCGGAGTCTCGAGCTCAACGCCGACCAGCCCCCAGGTGCCGCAGGAGATGTAAGCAAAATCCGCGTCCGTGGAGGGAACGGCGACGACGGCCGACGCGGTGTCGTGCGATCCGACACTGTTGACGGCCACGCGTTCGCCCCCGCCCAACTCGCCGATGACAGCTCGGGACAACCCGCCGAGGGATGTCCCGGGCTCAACCACCGGCGGAAAGAGGGACCGCGGCAGCTCGAGCTTCGCGACCACCTCGTCGTACCAGAGCCCGGTCGAGACGTCGAGCAACCCGGTGGTCGACGCGTTCGTGCGTTCGGCGGCCATTGCGCCCCCCAACCAGAAGTTGATGAGGTCAGGAACGAGCAGGAATCGGTCAGCTTCAGCGAGAGCTCCCGACATCCGATCGGCCGTCAACTGGTAGATCGTGTTGAAGGGCAGGTACTGCAGGCCGTTCGCGGCATACAGCGCGGGCTCGCTGAGTTCGGCGTGCACGACCTCGGTGGCGGCGAGATTGCGTTCGTCGCGGTAGTGGAACGGCGGGCCGAGCGTTAAGCCGTCCTTGAGCAACGCGTAGTCAACGGCCCAGGAGTCGACACCGATGCTGCGGATGTCTCGCTCCTCGCCCAAAGCAGTGCGCAACCCGGAGATGACCATGCGATACAGCTCGTCGATGTTCCAATGCATGCCGGTCTCGGTGTGGATCGGAGTGTTGGGAAATCGCAGCACCGGGTGAAGCTGCAGCTCGTTCGGGCCGACGCGTCCGAGCATCACCCTGCCGCTGGTCGCGCCGAGGTCGACGGCGGCGACCGACACGGCTCCGGTCCCTGAGTTCATCGAAGCGCCCCTTCGAGAACCTCAGGGACCCGGTCGGGCTCAGGGGCCGAGTTGTCGCTCATCGCAGGAAGGCGGCAGCCACCCCGGCATCGACCGGGATGTGCAGACCGGTCGTGTGGCTGAGGTCGGAGGTGCACAGCACGAAGACCGCGTTCGCGACGTTCTCCGGCAAAACCTCGCGCTTCAGCAGCGTGCGCTGCGCGTAGTACTTTCCGAGATCTTCTTCCGGCACTCCATAGACCGCGGCGCGCTTGGCGCCCCAGCCGCCGGCGAAGATCCCGGAGCCTCTCACGACACCGTCCGGGTTGATGCCGTTGACTTTGACGCCGTACTCGCCGAGCTCAGCGGCGAGCAGCCGCACCTGGTGCGCCTGGTCGGCCTTGGTTGCCGAGTACGCGATGTTGTTGGGCCCCGCGAAGACGGAGTTCTTCGACGAGATGTAGATGATGTCTCCGCCGAGCTTCTGGTCGATGAGCACCTTCGCCGCGGCGCGCGAAACCAGGAATGAACCCTTCGCCATGACGTTGTGCTGCAGATCCCAGTCCGCGACCGTGGTCTCGAGCAGTGACTTCGACAACGAGAGACCAGCGTTGTTCACGACGATGTCGAGGCCGCCGAAGGCAAGAAGTGCCGCATCGATGGATGCCTGCACCTGCGCCTCATCCGTGACGTTCGCAACGATGCCGATGGCGGTGTCACTGTTGCCGATTTCGGCAGCGGCATCCTGTGCCTTGGCGAGGTCGAGGTCGGCGATGACGACGCACGCGCCCGCTGCGGCGAGTCGGGTGGCGATGGCCTTGCCGATTCCGGAGGCCGCGCCCGTGACGAGCGCTATGCGCCCGGCCAATGGCTTCGGTTTGGGCATGCGCTGGAGCTTGGCCTCCTCGAGCGCCCAGTACTCGATGCGGAACTTCTCCTCGTCGCTGATCGGCGTGTAGGTCGAGATCGCCTCCGCGCCGCGCATGACATTGATGGCATTGATGTAGAACTCGCCAGCGACTCGTGCCGTCTGCTTGTTCGCGCCGTAGCTGAACATGCCTACGCCGGGGATGAGGATGATGAGCGGGTCAGCACCGCGAATGGCCGGCGACTCCGCGGTCGCGTACGCGTCGTAATAGGCCTGGTAGTCCGCGCGGTACTGCGCGTGCAACTCATCGAGGCGTGCAATCGATTCTTCGACCGAGGCGGATGCCGGGAGGTCGAGCACCATCGGACGTACCTTGGTGCGCAGGAAGTGGTCCGGGCAACTCGTGCCGAGCGCTGCCAGCCGTGGGTGTTCAGAGCGGCTAAGGAAGTCCAGGACGACCGAGGCATCCGTGAAGGAGCCGACCTGGACTTTGTCGGTCGAGGCGATCGAACGCAGGTGCGCCGCGAGGGCCGCGGCCTTCGCGCGACGCTCGTTCTCCGGCAGAGCCTCGTAACCGGCCAAGGTGGTTCCAAGCGGATCCTTGCGGCCGTTCGTGTCGATGTACTTCTGCGCGGTGTCGATGATCCAGAGACTGTTGGCTTCCGCCTCATCCGAAGTTTCGCCCCACGCGGTGATGCCGTGACCGCCGAGGATGCACCCGATCGCCAGCGGGTTTGCCGTCCTGATGGCCGCGATGTCGAGCCCGAGCTGGAATCCCGGACGCCGCCACGGCACCCAGACGACCTTGTCGCCGAACGCCTTGGCGGTCAGTTGCTCACCGTCGGCCGACGTCGCGAACGCGATTCCGGCGTCTGGGTGGAGGTGGTCGACGTGCGCAGCATCCACGAGTCCGTGCATTGCAGTGTCGATGGATGGCGCTGCCCCTCCCTTACCGAAGAGGGTGAAGTCGAACGCCGCGACCATCTCGTCTTCGCGCTCGACCCCCGAGTAGACGTTCGTCAGTGCGCGGAGTGCGTCGAGGCGGAGAACCGCGAGACCGGACTCTGTGAGCGTGCCAAGGTCGCCGCCGGATCCCTTGACCCACAGCAACTCGACCGGCTTGCCAGTGACGGGGTCGGTCTCAGTGCCCTTCGCCGAAGTGTTGCCGCCGGCGTAGTTCGTGACCTTCGGGTCCGAGCCGAGGCGGTTGCTTCGCGCGATCAGCTCTGCCGCTGTCGTGTTTGTCATTGTGTGGTGCTTTCTGTGTGGTGGCGGGAGTTATTACTCCCGCCGGCGGGAGATACGCACCGGCGGAGGGAGTAACAACTCCCGCCACCGGACAGTTTCTCCCGCCACCATGCGTTGGGCAATGGGATCAGGCTCCCCAGCCGGCCTGCGTGCCGCCGACCCGGTCGGAGGCGATCCGCTGCTGGTAGCCGGAGGCGAGGTACGCCGCGAAGGGGTCGCGCGGCAGGCCGCGAGACTCGCGCCAGTCGGCGAGGCCTGGTCGAACGTCCGTATAGAAGGAATCCATCAGGATGTTGTTGGCTCCGAGCACGTCTCCCGACTTCTGCGCTGCGGCGAGCGCCGGAGCGTCGACGAGCAGCGCGCGGGCCGTCATCTCCTGCACATTCAGCACAGAGCGGATCTGCCCGGGGATCTTGTCTTCGACGTTGTGGCACTGGTCCAGCATGAAGGCGACATCGCCGTCGACGCCATAGCCGCCACCGCGGATGACCTCGTACAAGATGCGGAACAGCTGGAACGGGTCGGCGGCACCAACAATGAGGTCGTCGTCGGCGTAGAACCGCGAGTTGAAGTCGA
>DASXNG010000108.1:0-3894 GCA_036495225.1 Galbitalea sp. | reverse complement strand
CTGACGCCTGGCGGCCTCAGGCGTCGATTCGGTTTCGCGGTCCAGGAGCGCGATCCCGCCGGCGTGCTCCCGTGCCGTGTCGGGTGCAGCCGGGGTCAGCGCCGGTTGTCTCGACTTTCAACCCCGAGCTCCGCGGCTCGGCCATCACCTGACCTGAGGCGCTGTGCCTTCACGGCTTATGCACGTCGCCTCGTGTGGAGTCAGCGTCACAGTCCGCGGGTCTGACAGCATCGACACACTCCAAATCACCGCCTCAGGTCAAAGATCGCGCCCTCGGCACGCGCCGAGCCCTCCAGATCGCCGGAACGGCCTGACCAATGACCGTCACCATCCGCGCTGGGGCCGGCAGACGGGTTTACGGGGCGCCGATCTCAGCCATCAGCCTGAAAATTCCGGCTCGGACGCCCGCAGCGCGCGCCGCCAATCGCTCGCTCCGCCCGCTGCTACGCGGCTTCGCTCCGCAACCGACCGGCCACCCAGGGATCAAATTTCGAGCGGCGTCACCGGTCAACTTTGAGCGGCCTTGACACCCGCGCTGCGCATCCGGTAAGAATGTCCGGACATGCGAGGGATGGTCTCGCAGGAAGGGTCCGAGACGCTTGAGAGGCTCATGGCCGCGATGACGGCGAACTCGCCGGAAGCCGTGGCGGCGCTGTACACGGAGGATTGCGTGATCGCCGACCCTCTGATGCAGACATCCGGCCGGGGTGGCTTGCTGGACGCTGTCAAACGGTTCTTCACCGCGTTCCGAATCGAAACGATCAAGGTCGACGAGGTCGCGGAGCAACCACCCCATCTTGTTGTGCTCTCGAGTTGGAGCGTCATCCACCAGGGCGAGTATCTCGGCGTTCCTCCGACCGGCCAGCGTTTTGACACGTGGAACGTGATGTGGCTCGGATTGCGCGACGGACTCATTTGCCGAGACACCTCGGTGTGGGATGCCGGCCAGCTACGTCGGCTCGAGCAGCTGGCGGCGCCCAGATCGAGCAACCAGTGACCGCCTTGATTCACACATGAGAGGAGCGTTGCCGTGCGCGAACTAACCCGGTTGACGAAACGCGCGTCGATCCGTGCCGGGGTGCTGGCGGCTGCCGCCGTTGTTGTCGCTCTCACCGTCTGGGGCGGATCATCGAGCAGCGCGTCGTCCTCAGCGAGCGCAACGCTCAAACCCGCGACCCTACAGCTTTGGCTTGGCGGCGTGCTCACGACGTCAACACCAGGAAGCACATACCGTCAGTGGGTCAACCAGCAGATCGCGCGTCTCGAGGCCGCCGTGCCGGGCACCAAGGTCGCCCTCACCCTGCTACCTCCTGACAACAGTCAGCTGGCCGCAAAGGTTGAGTCCGCGTTCGCAGCTCACCAGGTCCCGGACGTGATGATGCTCTATTCGGGTGCATACACCACGGCATACACGCCCGATCTCCTCCCGCTCAACTCATACATCAATGCCACGCCCGGCTTCTACGCCAGCATGTCGAACTGGGATCTCAGCTGTGCGAACTTCACCTGCAACAACGGTAAAGGAACGATTCTCGCCGTGCCGACTGACGTCGGAGGGTTCTTTCTCTTCTACAACAAGGCCAAGCTGAAGGCGGCCGGAATCAGCGGTCCGCCGACGACGTTCACGCAGTTGTTCGCCGACTGCAAGGCGCTCAAGGCCAAGCACATTGTGCCGCTGACCTACGGCGACCGCGACGGCTACACCACCGTCAACTTCCTCGACGAGGACCTCGGCTCCTACCTCACCACCGCCGACGGTAACGCGATGCTGCACGGAAAGCTGAAACTGACCGACCCACGCATCATCGCCGCCCTCCAGCAGATCGTGCAGCTACGCCGGATGGGCTGCGTGCAGGCCGACGCGACGACACACGAGCAACTGGACGCGCTCAACGGCTTCGCCGGCGGCCAGACCGCGATGGCCGAGTACGCGCCGGGCGACCTGCCCCAGTTCGAGAAGGCGCTCGGCAGCAAACTCGGCGTCAGCACGATCCCGAACTCAGGCCACGGACCGCTCTCGAGCAAGATCGCCGCCGACTCGCTGGACGATTGGGTCATTCCGAAGGGTGCCAAGAACCCGGCGCTCGCGTGGGAGTTCATCAAGCTGGTGTCGGACAGGAGCGCCGGCCAAAGCTACGCCAAGCTGCTCGGAACGCCCCCGGCGAACATCGCGGCCGACGCCAGTATCACCGATCCCCTGCTGAAGTACATGGCGAATAAGGTCAAGGATCCGGGCATCCCACTGCTGGACAGCGTGCTGTCCAACGCCGTTGCCCTCTACCTCTACAGGGAGCTCCAACTCGCGTTCGCCGGGCAGACGTCACCGCAAGCGGCGATGCAGGCTACGCAGTCAGACGCACAACACCACGGTCCCTGAGCGTCCGTGAAGCTTCGCGGCACGGTCGCCGGATGCGCCGACTGACCCGTTCAGAGCAACTCTGGGGGCCGGTCTACGCGCTTCCGGCGATCGCGCTCGTCATCGTGTTCATCGGCTACCCGCTCGGCAGCCTCGTCTACCACGCGATGACGCGCTGGGACGGGCTTACGCCACCCGTGTGGGTTGGGCTGAGCAACTTCTCGGCACTGCTGAACGATCCGGTGTTCTGGCATGCGCTGGCCAACAATGCCCTGTTCGCGATCTCGGTTCCGATCCAGGTCTTCGGCGCACTCGTCATCGCCTATCTCATCCACGAGCACATCCCCGGCTTGCGGTTCTTCCGCTCGACGTTCTTCCTCCCGGCGGTGTTCTCAACCGTCGTGGTAGGCATCCTCGCGTCGGTCGTGCTGGCGCCCGACGGCCCGCTCAACTCCGCGCTCGGAAGCGTCGGTCTCGGTGCCCTCTCGCGCAATTGGCTGGCGAGCGCGACGACGTCGATTCCCTGGATCATCGTGATCGTCGTCTGGGCGAACTTCGGTTACAGCGTGCTGATCTACCTCGCGGGAATGAGCTCGCTCGATCCGCAGCTCGCGGAGGCCGCGCGCATCGACGGCGCGGGACCGTGGCACATCCTGTGGCGCGTGTACGCACCAAATCTCCGGCGCGTCATGGAGCTCGTGCTTGTCATCAACACGATCACCGCGTTCGCATACATGCTGACGTACGTCTACGTGATCACGAACGGGGGTCCCGGCTTCACGACGTATTCGGCCGAATTCTTCATCTACGACGCGGCGTTCACGTTCCAAGAACTCGGCTACGCCTCGGCGGCCGGCGTCGTACTCACACTCATCATCGCCGTTCTGGGCTTCCTGCAGATTCGCTCGCTCACCGCGAGACAGGCATGAGGATGCCGCAGGCCACGCTCGAACTTCCCGCGCATCCCGCGCGCCTCGCGCGCGCTGCCGAACGGGCCGACTGGCGCCGGCGACACGGCGCACCACAACGCTGGGCGCTCGTTGCATCGTTCATGCTGCTCGCACTGTCGGCGCTGTTCCCGCTGTACTTCATGCTGTCCTCGTCGTTCCGCACCCAGCTCGATTGGGACCACTCGAGGATCGGGTTGCCGACAACACTGTCGCTGGGGGCGTTTCGCGCTGCCTGGACCGGAGCGAGCATCGGCGAGTATCTGCGCAACTCGACGATCATCACCGTTGTAACCGTCGCCCTCTCGGTTCTCTGCGCCAGCATGGCCGGATACGCGTTCTCACGGATGCGCTGGCGCTTCAGCGGGGCGCTGTACTACTTCGTGCTCGCATGGCTGGCGATCCCGCCGGTCGTCCTCATCGTTCCGATCTACATCGAGATGGCCGACCTCGGCTTGATCAACACGTACTGGTCGGTGATCCTGTTGTACACCGCGCTGAACATGCCGTTCAACGTGTATCTGATGACGGCGTACTACAGGTCGCTGCCTGGCGAGCTCATGGAGGCGGCACGGATTGACGGAGCGAACC
>DASXNG010000107.1:0-4754 GCA_036495225.1 Galbitalea sp. | reverse complement strand
ACTTCTTGACTCATGCGGCGCACCGGTCGCCTGGCGTCCAGGCCATTCGCGCGGGTGGAGGGACTCTGACGTACGGCCAGCTCGGACACGATGCGACTGCTGTAGCCCATTCACTTCGCGCGTCCGGCGTGCAGTCCGGTGACAGAGTCGTCGTACTCAGCCCGAACACGATCACGGCGGCCGTCGGCTTCTGGGCTGTGGTGATGTGCGGAGCCGCGGTGGTAATGATCAGCCCGCAGACGCCCGCTCCCAAGCTGGCATGGGTGCTGAACGACGCTGATGCGGCCGCACTGATCACGGACGAATCCCTGGTAGGCGTCGCCGTGGCAGCCGGCTTGACGAAGCTCCGGGCCGTTATCGTCGCTGGACCTCCATCCGCGCTTGTCGACCTGTCCCACGTCGCTCTCTCAGTAACGCTGGATGACGCCGTCGCCGCCGGCTCCCCCGCTGCCGAAGACCTGCGTGTCCCTGCTCGCGCGGACCTGGCGGCGTTGATCTACACATCCGGCAGTAGCGGAGAGCCGAAGGCCGTAATGGTGACCCACGGCAACGTGGATGCAGCAGCGACCGCGATTTGCGGTTACTTGGATCTCACGTGCCGCGACGTGTTGCTGTGCGCGTTGCCGTTGTCGTTCGACTACGGCCTCTATCAGATGATCATGAGTGTGAAGGTCGGTGCACGCTTGGTGCTGGAGCGGTCTTTCAACCTCCCTGGACAGATCCTGAACACGATCGTCCATGAGGGAGTGACCGTCTTCCCAGGGGTACCGACTATGTTTGCGTTGCTCGCAAGGCTTCCTTCGCCTGAGCGCTGGGACTTGACCGGCGTCCGGACTGTCACAAGTACTGGATCCGCCCTCGCGAGCGAACTGTTGGCTTGGCTCCGCGGTGCCTTCCCAAGGGCACAGATCTTCTCGATGTACGGGTTGACGGAATGCAAGCGTTGTACGTATCTGCCGCCAGTCGACCTTGACCGGAAGCCTGGTAGTGTCGGCGTTGCAATCCCTGGCAATGACATCTGGCTGGTCGACGCCGAAGATCGCGTCGTCGCGGCTGGCGAGGTCGGCGAGCTAGTCGTACGCGGTCCGACGGTCATGGCTGGCTATTGGCGCCGCACCGAGGAAACGGCTCGACGCCTTCGCCCGGGACTGAACCCCGGAGAGTTGGTGCTCTACACCGGCGACCTATGTCGGCTCGATGAGGACGGATACCTCTATTTCGTCTCGCGGATGGACGACGTGATCAAGTCACGCGGAGAGAAGGTCGCTCCCGCCGAGGTCGAGGCCGCCCTGCGATCTTCGTCCGGCGTGCTTGAGGCCGCTGTGGTTGGACGGCCTGACGAGGTTCTCGGTCAGGCCATCCACGCCTTCGTAGTAGTGGAGGACCGCAGCCAGATAACGCCTGCCGTTCTTCGCGCCGCATGTTGCGAGCGGCTTGAGCCATCCATGGTCCCACAAGCCATCGAAATCATCGACACCATGCCCCGGACGGCGAACGGAAAGATCGCGAAGGCCGCGCTTGTCTGATTTCTCGGTTCGCACGCGACTGGAGGGCCGGGCAATTGCGTCGCACGCTACACCCAGCCTGGAATCCATCGACCGGTTCGAGGGCCTCGGCCCGGCCATGAGGATTGGGCTTGCCGTCAGGCGCGGCGCGGAGAGCCCAAACCGATAGCTAGGGAGGAGCTGAGGAGACCGGAATGCCCACCGTCATTGCGCTCAAGGACGTTCTTGCCAACCTCCGCGGCGATCCGGAGCTCAAGAATCTCCCTGATAACGCGAGTGTGATCAGCGATGTGGGCCTGGACTCCCTCGAGCTGCTGCAGTTCATGCTCGAGATCGAGGCCAGCCTGGCGATCGAAGTCGATTTCGAGCGGCTGAGCTACGACCACCTCGAGTCGCTAACTGATCTCGCCTCGTTTCTCGACTCAATGCCCCGGCAGTGACGCCCCTTACCGTACTCACGTCGGCTGTTGGCCTCGGCGCGTATGTCGCGGCGCTGCTGCATCACGCACTGTTGCGCGACGCGGGGTACCGAGTCGACGTCGAGGTCATCGAGGGTTGGTTCACTGACGAGCACATCGAACGCCACCTCATGCACCAGAAGGCCTTCCATCGAGACTTCCGGCTTGCGCTTGCCGGTCGTCGGATGGCCGGGAGCATCGAGGGGCGCCTCGACGACGCACGCATCAATCGACTGCTCGCCGCCTGGCGACGAGACGGCCGCGCCCGCTTTTTTGTTTGGTCCGGATATTGGCTGCCCGTGCTCGAGCGCTATGCGGCTTCCCTGCCCGACGCGCGTATTGAACTCGACTTCTGCTTCAGCGACGCGATCGAGAGCGATTCCTTTCGTGTCAACCACCAGCCGCAGGGCGTGGTGCGGCGGGAGCTCTGGCTATGGAACTGGCGGCGGCGCGCTCTGGGCAGGCGTCTCCCCGTGCCGGCCGGTGCTCCGCTTCCCTTCGCTCAGCGAGCGCGGCGGCTTGTCGTCCACGGCGGCGGTTGGGGCTTGGGCACCTATGCCGACGTGCTGACGGAGTTGTCGGTCGCCGGCTATGCGCTCGATGTTCTCGGCCCCGGTCCTCCTGACTGGGACGGCCGAGGCCCGCTCGACCGGCGATACGTGAGCGACCCCGAGTGGCACCCCTGGGTGCGCAACGCTGCTGGAGATCCCACCTTCCCACCGCTCGGCGAGGTTCGCCCCGACGGCGAGGTACGCTACCGATCGCAGCTCAGATTTCCTGAGGCACACGTGAATGTTCGCGAGGCGATGGCCGTGGTCAGCAAGCCGGGTGGCGGCACGCTGCTGGACTCACTTGCTGCGGCCACGCCCATCGTGCTTCTCACCCCGTGGGGCGAGCCGGAGGCCAAGAACGCTGCGCTGTGGCAGGACCTGGGTTTCGGGATCGACTTCCAGCGCTGGCGCGAGACGGGCTTCGACCACGGCGTGCTCCAGGATCTCCATCACAGGTTGCTCGAGGCCGGCGAGCAGGACATCGACCCACTCGTGGCCGAGGCGGTAGGGTGACCATAGCTGAGCTGCGTCCTCTCACCGCGGGCCCGTCGTGGCTGGTCATCCAGCTACTCGAGCGCTGCAATCTCCGGTGCAACATGTGCTACGAGTGGGGCGACTCCGGAGCGTATAAGTCGTTGCCCGGACTTGCTGAGCTCGATCTCGACGTACTTCTCAAGCGGCTCGATGAGTGTCTATCCGGGAAGCCGCGAGTCGAGTTCTTCGGCGGCGAGCCGTTGTTGTATCGCGGCATCTGGAAACTTCTCCGGGTGCTCGGAGACGCGGGGTGTGAGGTTTCGTTCCCGACGAACGGCACGACCCTGCAGAGGCACGCCCATCGACTGGTGTCTCCCAATCCAACCCGGGTCTGGATCTCGCTCGATGGCCCGAGGGAGATCAACGATGCGCAGCGTGGTGCAGGCGTATACGACCGCGCGACCCGCGGGATCGATGCGATCGACTGTCTCAAACACGAAACCGGCCATCCGTATCCCGAACTCGGCATCACCTTTGTCGCGACGCCCGACAACCACCGCACTATCGAGGACTTCTTCCTCGACCTTGACCTCTCGCGATTCGGCGCTGTCAGCATCGAGCTGCAGAGCTACGTCACGGCTGAGCAGCACCGCCACTATGCGCGTGTTGCACACGAGAAGTTCGGAGTGACGACAACGCCAAGTGCCGCCGCGTACGTGCGCGACCCGGCAGTGTTCGCGAACGTCGATGCCGACGCGGTCGCCCGCCAGATGCGTCTCGTGCAAGATGAATGCCGTCAGCGCGGAATCCGCTTCTTCAGCCAACCGCATACCCTGGAAACCGAAACGATCGCCGCATACCTCTCGGCTGATTGGACGGCGATGGCAGATCACCACAAGCGTTGCGCGGTGCCGTGGATGTACGCGGAAATCTCGGCGCGCGGTGATGTCACCACGTGCCACTCGTTCTACGACATTACGATCGGAAACATCTATGACCGGAGCTTGATGGATATCTGGCACGGGGAGCGCGCGGCGGAGGTTCGGTCCCACCTCCGGCGTGAGCTGTTCTCGATTTGCACCGCATGCACCAGGTACTACGCGGCATCGGCGCATCCCGTCGCCCGGCGAGCCGCGAGCCTGAGGAACGAGTCATGACCCAGGTGAAGAGTAGTCCTGTCGTCGACCGCGTGGCATTCGAGAAACTGCGCCGTGTCGTGCCTGGCGCGCTCGCCGCACGGCGGGCTCGCCAGGTCGTGCGACCGCTGCCCGACGAGGTTAGCTTCAAGCTCACCAACCGCTGCAACCTACGCTGTCACCACTGCTATGAGTGGAGCGAGGATGGCTACCACCGGAACCTCGAAGCCGAAGAGCGCAACCGCGACCTTGACATCAGTGTGGTGGCCAAGGTGCTCGATGCGACGCGCGAGAACGGGGCGAACGTGTTCCTCTGGGGCGGTGAACCGTTGTTTTATTCCCACTGGGACGACCTTGTCGAACTGCTCGCTGAGCACCAACGCTGGACGTCGGTGTGCACCAACGGCGTCTACATCGAAAAGCGCCTCGACTCGCTACTGACCATCTCCGATCACCTTGAGATGTTCATCGCGCTCGACGGCTTCGAGACCGAGCACGACGCGCTGCGCGGAGTGCTGTCGTGGCGTCGGACTATGAAAGGACTCCGCCGCCTGGTGCATGAGCGGCAAGCCGGGAACTATCGCGGCGAGGTTACCGTCAACTGTGTGTTCCAGGACTCGATGGTGGGGA
>DASXNG010000106.1:0-9171 GCA_036495225.1 Galbitalea sp. | reverse complement strand
GGCGTTACTCGACCGCGCCGTGCCTCTGCACCCACAGGTCGTAGAGGTATGGCCGAACGATGAGCCCCTCGACGCGGTCGCGGGTGAGGGTGGGATCCCGTTCGATGAGTGCCGCGAGCACCGCCTTCGCGATCGCATTCTTGCCGCGGCGGCCGAAGCGTGCGACGACGACCACGACGACGCTCGCCAGAAAAATAAGCGCGAGCGGAAGGATGCTGCCGGTGAACACCGTGAGCGCGCTCGGATGCCCGAGCATGTCAAGGATGTACGCGGCAACGCCCCCGACGAGAAATCCGAGCACGGTGACCATGGCGAGAATCATCCCGAACCAGGTTTCTGTTCTGGTGGTTCGCCAGAGCCGCGCAACCGGCTTGCCGAAACGCTCGGACCAGAGGTCGAAGCTGCCGCGCGTGCGCTGCGCCTGCTCCAGCGCGGGAACCTGCACGGGCCTCCACCGCGGGAGCACAACTTCGATGGGAGCCGCCACTTCTCCACCCTAGTGGCGGGAGAAACGTGCACGCGGGGGGAGCGCACGCTCCCGCCAGCACACAGTTTCTCCCGCCGACAGTGACAGTTTCTCCCGCCACCCCAACTTGAGCGAAGGGGTCATGCCGCCGCCGCGAACGCGTTCCACATCGCGGAGTAGCGCCCACCCAGGGCGAGCAACTCCTCGTGCGACCCCACTTCGGCGATGCGGCCGGCGTGCAGCACCGCGATGCGGTCCGCGGTCCGCGCGGTCTGCAGGCGGTGCGCGATGACCAGGGTCGTGCGCCCCGATGAGACGCGCTGCATCGCCGCCGCAACACGTGCCTCGGTCGCCAAATCCAGATTGGATGTCGCCTCATCGAGTAACAGGATCGCGGGGTTCACCAGCTCGGCACGCGCCAGCGCGATGAGCTGGCGGTGGCCGGCCGACAATGAGCGTCCGCGCTCGGTGAGCTCGTGAAGGTAGCCGCCGTCGAGCTCGCTTACGAACTCGTGAGCTCCGACCGCGCGGGCGGCTGCCTCGACTTCGGCGTCCGTGGCATCCGGTCGTCCGTAGGCGATGTTGTCGCGCACCGAGCCGGTGAAGAGGAACGCCTCCTGCGGGACGTAACCGAGTTGCTTCCGGAACGCGACGAGGTCGAGCGACCGAACATCCAAGCCGTCGAAGGTGACGCTGCCATCATCCGCGTCGTAGAACCGTGCCACGAGTTTCATCACCGTCGACTTGCCAGCACCCGTCTCGCCGACGAGAGCCACGGTTTCTCCCGCCGCGAGCGACAGGTCGATGCCGGAGAGCGCTTCAGGCGGTTTTGCGAAGGCCGCGTCCGCCGACACGAGCGTCCGCCGATCCGACGGGCCAACGCGCTCGGGGCTTCGCGATGGCGTTGACTGGTAGCTGAACCGCACACCCGAGAGGGACACCGCACCCGAGAGCCGACCGGGCACGACTGGCGACGAAGCGGCCGGTGTCAGCGTCTCGAGCGCCATCAGGTCACCGATTCGGCCAACAGAGACTCGGGTCTGCTGCCAGGCGTCGAACACCTGCGATAACTGCTGGATCGGCGAGAAGAACATGTCGACGTACAGGATGAAGGCGATGAGAACACCCGCTGTGATCTGCCCTTCACCGATGAGCAGGGCACCGACGCCGAGCACGATCGCGTCCGCTATGCCGGACAGAAACTGCACGAAGGGAAAGTAGGTCGCCACTAGTCTCTGCGCCGCAACTCGCGACTCGAGGTAGCTCTCCCCGAATCCGTGGAATCGCTTCTTTGTCGCTTCCTCGTGCACGAATGCCTGTGATTCGCGAACGCCGGACAGACTCTCCTGGAAGTCCGCGTTGACGACCGCGATGCGATCCCGCGACAGGTCGTACAAGACCTCGGCCTTGCGCCTGAAGATCACGGTCGCGATTGCGAGAGGGATGACGACCGACAGTGTGCAGAGCCCGAGTTGCCAGTCCACGAGCAGCAAAGCCGCGCCGACGCCGACGAACGTGACGATCGCGACGAGCGCGGAGAGCAGCCCGGTCTGAATGAGGTTCTCGAACTGGTCGACGTCTGTCGTCATTCGCGTCATGATCCGACCGCCCATTTCGCGCTCGTAGTAGTCGAGCGACAGGCGCTGCAGCTGCGCGAAGATCCGAATGCGCAGCGAGAGCATGACGCGCTGCGCCAGACGCCCGGTCACGAGGGATGACGCGATCTCGTCAATCAGGTCGGCGAGCGTTACGACGAGGAACAGCGCCGAGGCCACGAACAACACCGCGGCTTGTCCGGCCTCGACCCCACCGTCGATGCCGGTCTTCACCAAATATGGTCCGAGCAGTCCGGCAACGGCGTCGAGTATGACGAGCACGAGTCCGCCCGCCAACGGTAGCCGGAACTCTCGAAGCAGTCGCCAAAGCGAGAACGACTTGTCTTGCGCGGTCTCCTTGTCGAAATCGATGGTCGGGATGTCGCGGATCGGCCCAAGCGCGGCGACCTTCTCGAGCAGCTCAGGTGTCGCCGCGAACATTGCACTCATGCCGCGACCACCCCGGCCTCCGCCTCCGCCGAGTCCCATGCCGAGGCCGCCTGCCGCCGGGAGCCCGACCGAGACCGCAGCGTGCTGGCTGCCTCCCCGCCACGCCGACTCGGTGACGGTTGAGTCGGTGAGCGTCGCGAGCGCTTCGATGCTGCCCTCGGCTGCTGCTGCAGCGACATCCTCATCAAGCCCGGAGAGCAGCGTGCGATAGGTCGCGCTCGACGCCGTCAGTTCGTCGTGAGTGCCCTCCTCGACGATGCGACCGTGGTCGAGTACCAGGATGCGGTCGGCGAGTCGAAGCGTCGATTCCCGGTGTGCGATCAGCAGCACCGTCTTCGCGCGGAACGCATCCCGCAGGCCGTCGTGAATCGTCTCCTCTGTGCTCGAGTCGATCGCGCTCGTCGCGTCGTCGAGGATCAGGATGCTGGGATCCGCCAGAATCGCGCGCGCAAGAGCAATTCGCTGGCGTTGTCCGCCCGAGAGGCTGAGCCCACGCTCTCCAACGACGGTGTCGTAGCCGCGCGGCAGCGCCCGGATGAAGTCGTCAGCCGCCGCGATCACCGCCGCCGCAACGATCTCGTCTTCCGTCGCATCCGGTCGTCCGTAGGCGATGTTCGCGTACACAGAGTCCGAGAAGAGGAAGTTCTCTTCGAACACGACGCCGATTTCGCGCCGCAGCGACTTCAGCCTGAGCGCGCGCACATCGATGCCGCCGACGAGCACGGCCCCCTCTTGCGGATCGTAGAACCGCGAAACGAGAGCCGCGATCGTCGACTTGCCGCTACCGCTGTGGCCGACCAGCGCGACGCGCTCGCCTGCGGCGATGGTCAACTCAAAGCCGTCGACCACAGGATCGCCCCCAAAGCCGAAGGTCACCTGCGAAAAGTGGATGTCACCGGCCCCGGCCGGAAGGTCAACGGCGTCTACCGCATCCGCGATGGCCGGTGCCCGATCGAGCAACTGGAAGATGCGCTCGATGCCAACTCGCGCCAGCTGACCGATGGTCAGAATGCCGGCAAGCTGTCGCGACGGCGCCATGAGCTGTGCGATGTACGCCGAGAAGGCGAGGAACGTGCCGAGCGTGAGGTCCCCTTGGAGGGTCAGCCAGCCGCCGAGCGCGAGCACCGCGACCTGGCCGAGCACGGGCACGGCTTCGAGCACTGGCTGGTATCGGGATTGGATGCGCACCGATCGCATCTGCGATCCGTAGAGCGCTGTCGCGACATCCGCCAGTCGTTTCACTTCGCGGCTCTCGCGACCGAAGGCTTTGACCACGCGCACGCCGCTCACGTCTTCGTCAACGATCTGCGCGACCTCACCCTCGCGCTGCTGGGCGTCCCAGCTCGCGGGAAACACGCGCTGGCGCATCCGGTAGCCAAGGAGCACGAGAACTGGCGTGATCACCAGGCTGACGAGAGCGAGTACTGGTGAAAGAAAGAACATGACCACCAGCGAGAACAACATCAGCACGATGTTGCCGCTCATGATCGGCAGCATGTTCAGGAGGCCCTGCACGAGTGCTGAATCGGAATTAGCGCGCGACACCAGCTGGCCCGTGGACATCTGGTCGAGGCTCGCAAAATCCATCGACTGGAGGTGGTCGTGCATGTCGTTGCGCAGGTCGTTCTGCACCTCAAGCGCGACCTTACCGCCGCGGTAGCGACGCAGGTAACTGAAGCCGAACGTGGCGAGCGCCAGGGCAATCAGAAGCGTGAGCCACGGCCACAGCATCGAGGTGCCCGCGACAATTACGCCGTCCACGATCTGGCGGGCGACGAGTGGCACGAAGACCTGGCAGGCGCTGCCGAGCACTGCAGCAACCAACGAGATGATGACGCTCCGGCGATGGCGCAGCATGTACCGCCAGAGTCGCCGAACCCAGCCCGCCGTGTTCCCGAATGCTTCCGGTCCCTGAGCTTGTCGAGGGGGCGCTTCGAGAGCCTCACCGGCCGTGCGGTTCCCTGAGCTTGTCGAAGCGCTCACACCAAAACCTCTCGCGCGTGAGCGGCCATCGACTCCTCGATGACGTCGCCCAGCCACGCCAACGAAGCGATGACCTGGGTCGCGTTCGGGGTGCGCTCCGCGAGCAACTCGAGCTGTCGCACCATCCGCGTCTCCATGCGGTCGAACAGTTCGGCTCCAGTCTCGGAGAGCGACAACTCGATGGCCCGGCTATCGCCTTCCACCGTCGACTTCAGGATGAGACCACGCTTGCTCAGCGAATCGACCGTCGAACTGATCGCCGGCTTTCCGAGGGACAGCCGGTGCGCCAGTCGGGATGCCCGTGCCTCACCACTGGCGATCGCACTCATCACGCGGTAGTCGGCGGCGCTCAATTCGTCAGAGGCTCGTTCGATGATGCGCGACAGGCGGGAAAGCGCGCGCACGGCGTCGGTGACAGATGGTTCGCTCATCGAACTAGTCTATACAAACTAGTTCGACGGGTGAACTATAGGACTTTAGACAGAAACGCCTTGGTCCGCTCGTGCTGTGGGTTGGCGAGCACGGTACGCGGGTCGCCGGATTCGACGACCACTCCCCCGTCCATGAAGACCAGCTCATCCGCTACTTCTCGCGCGAACCCCATCTCGTGCGTGACGACGATCATCGTCATCCCGTCCTTCGCGAGGCCCTTCATCACATCGAGAACCTCACCGACCAACTCTGGGTCGAGCGCGGATGTCGGCTCATCGAAGAGCATCAGCTTCGGGTCCATGGCGAGCGCTCGCGCGATAGCCACGCGTTGCTGCTGGCCACCGCTGAGGTGAGCGGGGTAAGAGCCCGCCTTGTCGGCGAGCCCCACGCGGGCGAGCAACTCTGTCGCACGACCTGTCGCGGCCGCTTTCGACTTTTTGTTCACTCGAATCGGCGCTTCGATCACGTTCTCTAGGGCCGTCATGTGCGGAAAGAGGTTGAAACGCTGGAAAACCATGCCGATGTCACGACGCTGTCTCGCGGCTTCCTTCGGCTTCAGTTCGTACAACTTGTCGCCCTTTTCCTTGTAGCCGACGAGAGTTCCATCGACTCGCAGGCGACCGGCGTTGACCGTCTCCAGGTGATTGATGCACCGCAGGAAGGTCGACTTGCCTGAGCCGCTTGGGCCAACAATGCAGAGGACTTCACCGGCATTGACCTTGAGCGTGATGTCCTTGAGCACCAGGTTCGAACCGAAGCTCTTCGACACCCGATCGGCTTCGACCATGGGTACCGTCGGGTCGTTCATCTACGAGTCTTTCTGGTCATTGTTGAAGCGTTGGGTAGCTGCACCGGTCTCGCTTGCGCTCAGCTGGGCCCTGGCCAGATCGGATTTCGAGATCTTGGTCCCTCTCGCCTCGCCTACGCCGCGAGCAAAGCGCCGCTCGAGGAAGTACTGGCCAATCATGAAGACCGACGTCACGGCCAGGTACCAGGTCGATACCGCGAGCAGTAGCGGCACCGGCGCGAAAATCGCACTCGAGATGTCGCGACCGACGCCGTACAGCTCGCCTGCGAACGGCACTGCGCTGACAAGCGAAGTTGTCTTGAGCATGCCAATGAACTCGTTACCGGTCGGCGGGATGATGACGCGCATCGACTGCGGAATGATGATGCGCAGGATGGTCTGGCTCCAGCTCATCCCGAGCGCAGTGGCCGCCTCCTCCTGACCACGATCGACGGAAATAATTCCCGCACGCACGATCTCAGCGAGGTAGGCCGCTTCGTTGAGGCCGAGGCCGATAACGGCGAGCTCGAAGTAGGTGAGCGCCCCGTTGGTTTGGAATTCCGTGATCGGAGGCAGAAACGGCAGGCCCACCCCGATCGTCGGGTAAATGACCGCGAGAAGTCCCCAGAGCACGAGTTGCACGTACACGGGCGTTCCGCGGAAGATCCAGACGTATAACCAGGCGATCGAGGTCAGCACGCGGTTCGAAGACAACCGCATCACCGCGAGGATCAGGGCAAGGATGATCGCGAGGATCATCGAGTAGACGGTCAATTCGATCGTCACAAGTGCCGCCGCAGACAGGCGCTGATCGAACAGGTACTTCACGTAGACATCCCACCGGAAGGCGGGCTTGTGAGCGATTGCGTCGTAAATGAACGCGACCGCGTACACGATGAGCACTACGGCGATCAGGTTGCGCCACGGATGACGCAGCTTGACCGCCCGTATTACCGGAGCGGTTGGGCCGCTCGACGAAGGAGTGTTCTCCTCCATCGAGCGGTCCCGACCGGTTGTTGCCATGTCTTATTAGCTCGCGGCGTTGATGGTGATCGTCTTCAGAGCGCCATCGTCGACGCCCCACTTGTCGAGGATCGCCTTGTATGTGCCATCGTCAACCAGAGCCTGCATGGTCTTCTGGATTGCGACGTCGAGCTTCGAGCCCTTGTCGATGGCGATTCCGTAGGGAGCCACGTCGAACGACTTGCCGGCGACCTGCAGCTTGCCACCCGACTGTGCGATGGCGTAGTCGGTGATCGGGGAGTCGGCGCTCATCGCGTCGGCCTGGCCGAGCACGACCGCGTTGGTCGCCTGGTCCTGTCCGTCGAACTTCAGAATCTGGATCGGCTTCTTACCGGCCGAAACGCAGGCCTTGGACTTGCCGGGGACGTCATCCGTCTCTTCAACCGTTCCGGTCTCGACAGCGACCTTGAGGCCGCAAGCGTTGTCTGGATCAACGGTCTTACCGGTCGCCGAGGCCCAGAGGATGCCCGCCGAGTAGTAGTCAACGAAGTTGACGACCTTCTGGCGGTCGGTGTTGTCGGTGAATGACGAGACACCGACGTCGTACTTGCCGCCGGTGATGTTCGGAATGATCGTGTCGAAGCCCGCGATGTTGTAAACAGCCTTGACGCCGAGCTTCTTGGCGACCGCATTGAAGAGGTCGATGTCCCAGCCAATAGCGTTGCCGCTCGAGTCCTTGTATTCGTTCGGCGCGTACGTTGCATCCACGCCGACCTGGATCTCGCCAGCCTGCTTGATGTTTGCGGGGAGGAGGGCCGCGAGCGCTGAATCCTTACCACCGGTCGTCACCGAGCCGGATGGGCTGGTCGAAGGGGTGTTATTGACACAGCCGGTCAGCGCGAGAGCTACCGCGACGGCCATGACGGGAATCCCGTACCTGATGCGCATAGAACGATCCTTAATCTCTGTGGGTGAAGGGTAAATCGGAGCCTACACCCGGCTGTGTTACGCGCGAATAACGCAAAATTACTGCGCGAGTCCACCGCCAAACGACCGTTATGCGCGAATTTAGCTCAGCAGACGAACCGGTTTGCGCGCGTCATGCGTGATAGTGGCCTCTACCTCGGCCGCCAGCGTGCGTTCGATCAATTCGCGTTCAGCGAGGCGGGCCGCGATGAACGGCTGGGCCTTGGCCCCCGCCTTCGCGATGCGGTCCGTCAGGCGGGGACTTGTGATGCGGTATTCGGTGAAATCCGAGTCGTGCGCATAGACCCCAACGGGAAGAGTGAGTGCCTGGAAGAACGCGAAAAGCGGGCGAAACTGGTGCTCGATGATGAGAGCGTGCCGCTCGCTGCCACCCGTCGCCGCGAGCAGGATCGGGGTGTCGACCAGCGAGTACTGGTCGACGAAGTCGAAGAGGTGCTTGAACAGCCCCGTGAACGACGCGCGGTAGACGGGACTCGCCACCACGAGCACGTCTGCCGTTTCGATCGCGACGAGCGCATCCTCCACGACCGGAGGCAGGTCAGCGCGAGTGAGAGCGCCAGCGAGGTGCGGGCCGAGCTCGTGCAGGCGCACGAACTCAACGTCCGCATCGAACCTGTTCGCGAGGTCGTGCGCGATCGCTTCGACCAGAGCGATGGTCTTCGATGGCGCCCGCAGGCTCCCCGTCACTCCGACGATGCGAATGGTCATGCTGATTGCCTCACTTCTCGCTCGCGGCCAGTTGCTCGCGAAGTTGGATGCGCCGTTCGCGGTCTGCTGCGCCGCCCGCCAGCGTTGGCGCGGAACCGACAAGCAGTTGCGTATATGGATGCTGCGGATTCGCCAGCAACTCGGCCGTCGCTGCGTCCTCGACCACGTGACCGCGATACAGCACCATGACGCGGTCGGTGATCCCGGCCACCGAGCCGAGGTCGTGCGAGATGAACAGCGCCCCGATTCCGCGAAGGTCGCGCAGCCGCACCAACAGGTCGAGCAGCTGGATGCGGTTGGTTGCGTCTAGCGCGCTGACCGGCTCATCGCAGAGCAGCAGCCTCGGCTCGAGTGCCATGGCGCGCGCGAACGCGACACGTTGCCGCTGACCGCCGGAGAGTTCGGCCGGGTGGCGACTCGCGAGTTCGGACGAGACGCTCACGAGCTCGAGTGCATCTCGAACACGGCTCCGCACCTCACGCCGACGAAGGCCACCGCGCACACGAAGCCCCTCGGCCACCGACGCCTCGACGCTCAGCCCAGGGTCGAGACTGTGCAGCGGATCCTGAAACACGTACTGCACGACGCCCGCGCGACGGAATGCCCGAAGTCGCCTCGGGTCGAGCGCAGCGACATCCGTCCCGTCGACGAGGACGCGGCCGGCGCCGATCGGATTCAGGCCGAGGATACTGCGCGCGAGCGTTGTCTTGCCTGAGCCGGTTTCTCCGATGAGCCCAACGATTTCTCCCGCCGTGACGCTTGCGTCCACGCCGTGAAGCACCTCGCGCCGGCGGCTTCCG
>DASXNG010000105.1:0-30557 GCA_036495225.1 Galbitalea sp. | reverse complement strand
GGTGAGTTCGGCCAAGCCGACGAACACCGCCGCGCTAGTCGGGGTGATCTTCGCGCTCGTCGGGGTGCTGCTCTTCGGGGTTGGCACGGCGCTCAGCACGATCCTGAAGAACCTCGACGTTCAGATCGTGGTCGAGGGAATCTTTCTTCCGATCATCGCGATCGCGGGCATCGTGTTCGCGAGCATCGGGCTGAGGCGGTCAGCGAAACTCGGATCAAAGGGTTTGGCAACGCTGGGGTTGGTCGTGAACGTCATCGTTCTCGTGATCGTGTTGTTCCTGTTCGGCGCTGCACTCCTGCTGATCTCCGCATCCGCGTAAACCTCAGTTCGCGGGCAGCAGCTCACGCGTGAAGTTGTCGAGACGCGCGAGCAGCCCGGAGCGGCGTTGCTCGACGACATCCGTGGGTTGCGGCTGAAGGTCCGACGGAGGCGGGACGATGCGGATGATGGTGGAGCACGCCAGATCGGAGCAGATGTACGTGCCGATGGTGTTGCCGTCGCGGCCGGCCTGTCCTGCCTTCGGCACCGTGAAGAGGGAGACCTGGCTGCCCGGCTGGTGCGTGCGGCAGAGCGAACACATCGCCGAGATTCCGCGCGACATCGTGGTTGATGCCGACCTGAGAATGATGCCGAAGGGTTCCCCTTCGCGCCAGTACACGAGATACCCGCGCTGGGCGAGGGTCGGGTCGCGCCAGCCGAGGTACTCCCGCTCCTCCCACACCGTTTCGTGGAGGCCGGGTAGCGGCATCCGTTGGATGGTTTCGGCTGGAGCGTTCACGAACGACGCTCGGATCTCCGCCTCGGTCAGTGGCCGCACACTGCCTCCACGCTAGAACCCCTCGATCGCGTGTGGCACATAGTGCTGCGTGAGTTGCGTGAGTTCATCGTCTGTCAGCTCAAGCTCGACCGCGGCGACTGCGTCTTCGAGATGGTTCGGCTTCGTCGCTCCCACGATGGGCGCCGTGACGGCCGGCTGCTGAGCCACCCAGGCGAGGGCCACCTGCGCGCGTGGGACACCCCGGGCCTCGGCGACCGCCGCGACGGCATCCACAATTTTCTTGTCGGACTCCTCGGTCTGGCGATACAGGATCTTGCCGAATTCATCCGTATCGGTGCGTGCCGTTTGCGTGCCCCATGGCCTCGTGAGATATCCGCGAGCCAGTGGACTCCAAGGGATGACGCCGACGCCACTGTCGATGCAGAACGGGTGCATCTCGCGCTCTTCCTCGCGGTTGATCAGGTTGTACTGGTCCTGCATGGAGATGAAGCGGGTCCAGCCGTTCAGGTCTGCGACCGACTGCATCTTGGCGAACTGCCACGCGTACATTGACGATGCGCCGATGTACCGCACCTTTCCGGCCTTCACGACGTCGTGCAGGGCCTCCATCGTTTCCTCGACCGGAACTCGCGGGTCGAACCTGTGGATCTGGTACAGGTCGACGTATTCCGTGCCGAGACGCCAGAGTGAGTCATCGATCTCATTCATGATCGCCTTGCGGGAGAGGCCGTGTCCGTACGGGCCTGGTCGCATTTCGCCGTGCACCTTCGTGGCAATGACGATGTCTTCACGCTTCGCGAACTCGGCGAGGAGCGTGCCGGTGATCTCTTCGCTCGACCCGTTCGAGTACACGTTCGCGGTGTCGAAGGTCGTGATCCCGAGCTCTATGGCCTGCTTGAAGAAAGGTCGGCTCTCTTCGATCCCAATACTCCACTTGTGATTTCCGCGGTCGGGGTCACCGTACGACATACAGCCGAGAATGACCGCCGAAACCTGAAGTCCACTGTCGCCAAGGTTGTAAGTCTCCATTACTCCAGCCTAGACACGATTGAATTGGAGCATGGATGCCCGTGCGCAACTCATTGGGCGGCTTCGTGCAGATCTCACCGAGGCGAACTTCACCGTCGCCCATCTCGCGACGCTGTTTGGTGAGGATGCCGCTGCCGCACTCACCCGCGGACATCGCGTGCCGGCTCGCCGCGCTCTCGATCGCCTCGGCGAGTCCGACCCGGCGGGGATTCTTGCGCGCGTCTTCGTTCTCGGCATGCCCGTCACCGCGGCAGAGCTCGATCGCGCGCTGCCAACGCTGCGCTCCGATGGCGCCGTCGAGCTCTCGCTGGTGCAGGGGGTCGAGCAGGCGCCGCGCAGCGCTGCGTCGTCGAGACCCGGCGAACGACTAACCCCCGCTGTCGACCTCCGCCCCTACTGCTTCACCGACTCCTGGGGTGAGGCGAACTGGTGGATCGCAAGCGATCTTGGCGAACTCGCTCTGGGTACGCCGCTCCACGAGGACCACGTTCTCGGTGTCGGCGGCGCATCCCTCACGCTCAGTCGCCTTCAGTTGGAGCGCTCCGCGAACGCCACGCTCGATCTCGGCACCGGGTGCGGCATCCAGGCCATGCACGCCAGTCGGCATTCCGGCCGCGTGGTTGCGACCGACATCTCGGCTCGAGCACTCGAATACGCGCGCTTCAACGCGACTCTCAACGAAATCGGCAACATCGACTTCAGGTTGGGCAACCTCTTCGAGCCGGTCGCGGGGGAGCGGTTCGACCGGATCGTGTCAAACCCACCGTTCGTCATCACACCCCGGGTCGCCGGCGTGCCGACGTATGAGTACCGCGACGGGGGTCTGGTTGGCGATGAACTTGTGGCCGAAGTCATCCGTGGCTGCGGTACGCACCTGGAGGCAGGCGGCATCGCACAGCTTCTCGGCAACTGGGAGTATCGCGGTGACCGGGACGCGTTCGAGCGGGTCGCGGAGTGGTTGGACGACGCTGGGCTCGACGCGTGGATCATCGAACGCGAGGTGCAGGATGACGCGCTGTACGCGCAAACCTGGATCCGCGATGGCGGCACGCGTGCAGGAGTGAGCTTCGACGAACTCGAGGATGCCTGGCTCGACGACTTCGAGAGTCGCGGCGTCACGCGGGTCGGGTTCGGGTACGTGCTGCTGCGCAGCCCCACCGTTCCTGAGCGCCCCGCGGTCCCTGAGCTTGTCGAAGGGCGCTGGCGCCGCCTTGAGCGCATCGACGGCCCGGTCGCGCCGGGCCTTAGCGCCCACATCGACGCGACGATCACCGCTCACGACTGGCAGGCTGCGTTCGACGATGATGCGCTGGCGCGAACCATGCTGACGGTGGCTCCGGATGTCACGGAGGAACGCCACTACTGGCCCGGCGACGAGAATCCGGCAGTGATGAACCTGCGCCAGGGCGGCGGTTTTGCCCGCACCTATCCGCTGGGTACGGCGCTTGCTGCCGTCGTTGGCGCGTGCGACGGCGAGCTGAGTGTTGGCGCGATCTGCGCGGCTGTGGCTCAGCTTCTCGGGGTCGACTTTGACGAGTTGCTCGCCGAAGTGCTGCCAGACATCCGCGAGTTTGTCACAGTGGGCATCCTGCGGCCGTAGGGCGTTACTGGGGGTCGAGCAGCCGCGTGCCGTAGGCACCGGCGTCGTCGAGGCCTCACGGACGGGGGTACCTCAGCGCGGAGTGATTCGTCCGTGAGATCTCGACGACGGCGTGCTTCGCGGCGCCTGCTCGATCCCCAGTAGCGGCTCGTCCCGAATTCTGCGCGAACGTTCAGACGGCTCCATTACGACCCAGAGGAGATTCACCGGAACTGTCTGTCAAGCTGGTGTGGTGCACCTTATCCTCCAAGCCGTCTCCATCACGCAGATCTTTGACCCGACCGTCTTCCTGAGGCAGGTTGGGTCATTCGCGCTCATCGTTGTCGCGGTGATGGTGCTCATTGAGACGGGCCTGCTGTTCCCCTTTCTTCCGGGGGACAGCCTGGTTTTCGCTGCAGCGCTTCTCGCGCCCGTGCTCGGTGCACCGCTGTGGGTCGTCATCGTCGTTGTCGCGCTCGCCGCGATCCTTGGCGGTCACATCGGGTACGCGATCGGATCGAAGCTCGGTCCGCGCCTGTTCAAACCCGGTGCGCGAGTCTTTAAGCCCAAATATCACGAGCAGAGCGTCGCATTCGTTGCGAAGTACGGTGTCGGTGCGATCGTTCTCGCACGATTCGTACCGATCGTGCGTACTTTTGCTGCGCCGGTCGTCGGAATGTCGAGCATGCCACTTCGCAAGTTTGCGCTCTGGAACGCCATCGGTGCAGTCGCGTGGTCTCTCGTCCTGTGCTTCGCTGGGTTCTGGCTCGGCAAGATCCCGCTAGTCGCGCACAACGTCGAGATCTTCGCCGTCATAATTGTTGTGGTTTCGGTTCTGCCGGTCGTCATTGGCGCACTGGTTCGCCGCAGCCGCGAAAAACGAGCGAGTGCGAACAATTCGGCAGGAATACAGCCCGCACGCGAGTCGTAAAGCTCTCTAGCGAGGCAGGTCACGCGTGAACGTCGTCCCCGTTGTCGTCGCGGTGGCTATTCTCGCCGCGCTGAGCCTCGGTATCGTGTGGGCACTTCGACTCGAGAAGCCTTACCTCCAACCGGTCGCCATCCTGCGGGCGGTCCTGCAACTCGCGATTCTGACTCTCATCCTCGCCGGGGTGATCTCCAACGGCTGGTGGGTGGCGCTGTTTCTCGTCGTGATGGTCGGCGCGGCCACCTGGGTGGTGGTGCGTCGGTTGGAGCTTGGGTGGCTCGATGCCCCGATGATCTCCCTGATTATCGCCTTCTCGACCGCGCTTCCCGCGTCCGTTGTCTTCTTGACGGGAGCCGTCGATTTCCGCCCACGGTATGTGCTCGCGGTTGGCGGCATCCTCGTCGGGAATGCGATGACGGCGTGCACCCTGATGGGACGATCGCTCGCAGCGAGCTTCGTGTCATATCGCGATGAGATCGAGGGATGGCTGGCCCTCGGCGCATCGCCGCGCAAGGCGTCGCTCCGCGGCGCGAGGGTTTCGGCTTCGACGGCGCTCATTCCTGCGACGGACCAGACACGCACGACGGGGATCGTGACGCTGCCCGGAGCGTTCGTCGGTGCGATTTTCGCGGGTGCATCGCCCCTCGTCGCCGCCGAGTTTCAGATCCTGGTGCTGGCATCCATTCTCGTCGTCGGTGCCGTGTGCGTCGGGCTGCTGTCGTTCCTCTTCGGTGCGCCGAAGGTGATCCCAATCGGCGGCAAGTTGCGAGTGCCTCAGGCCTGAAGTGCGAGCTTGCGATCGGCGCGCGAACGGGAGACGCCGAGGTACGCGACGAAGCAGACGATGAGCACGCTCAGTGCGATGCTCACCGGGCCGGCGCCCCAGCCGAGGCCGCCGCGCTCTGGCGACACCGCCATCCAGTCGGCAAAGGAGGCACCGAGGGGCCGCGTGACAACGTATGCGAACCAGAACGCGAAGATCGCGTTGAGTTTGAATTTCCACCAGCCGATAGCCGGTATCGCGATGATGACGGCGAAGAGGATGCCTGAGCCCAGGTATCCGAGCTGGAGTGTGGTCGCGGTCAGGTCCCCGGCGGCGGTGCCGAGCGCGAAGGTTGCGAGCACGGTCGCCCAGTAGAACAGCTCGCGCGGGCGTGTCGTGATGCTGTGAATGGAGAGTGTGCCCTGGCTGCGTCTCCACCACACGAAGATCACGGCGAGCACGATTCCGAAGAAAATGGTCGATACCCAGTAGGGAATGCCGATCACTATATGCACGACGTCGGCGCACATCGTCCCGAAAACGCTCACCATCACGACGGCGAGCCAATAGACCGCTGCGATGTACTTCTTCACCCTGAGCTGCAGGATCATCACCACGCCGAACGCGACAGCGGCGCAAAGCACCGAGATCACCGGGTCGAAGTTCTGCACGAGGTAGTCGGAGGTCGACTCGCCCATGCCGGTGGTGAGTACCTTGGTGATCCAGAAGGCCACCGTGATCTCAGGGACCTTGCGCAGGGCTGCTTCTCGGAGAGTGGCGTGGGTCAGGCCGGCGTCATTCGTCACCGATCAAGACTGCCGTACACCGCTGTGAAAGCTCTGCCGCGACGATCGGCGAAGATGTGTTTCCTCTCAGATTGCGGGCTGCTCGAGCGGCAGCATCCGCACGATCGAGAGTCTCGGCACGTGTCCATCGAGACGTACCTGCACCCGCAACTGGTGCCTCCTGGCCAGATGGATGCCGATGGCCGCAGCCGCGAGAGCCGGGACGATGCCGGACACGGCCATGCCGAGCTGCGGGCCGAACGTCGAGACGATCCAGCCCATCAGCGGGCCTCCGAGCGCCTGGCCGCCGAGCAGCACGAGCACGTAGAGCGACATGACGCGGCCGCGGATTCCGAGATTCGACGAGGTCTGAACGAGCGGGTTCGCGGCGGTGATAAAGAGCAGGTTGGCGACGCCGAGTGCAATGAGACTCATTGAGAAACCGAACTCCGTCGGCATGAGCGCGCCGGTGGCCTGAAGAAGTCCCCACCCCGCACCCCAGGCGATGACGGTGCGAAGCCGCACGTGCTTGCGCCTGGTTGACAGGATGGCGCCGGTGAAGGCACCCGCCGCGGCGAGCGTATTGAACAGTCCGTAGCCTGACGCTCCGACCTGGAACACGTTGTTCGCATACGCAGTAAGGATGACCGGTAGCGGACAAGTGAAGACCGCCAGCACGCCCAGCATGACGATGGTCCACAGGATGGCGGGCTTCCCCACGACGTACGACAGTCCCTGTTTCAGCTGGCCGCTTTCCCGGGGGATGGCGGGGCTTCGTACCAGCTTCGACTTCTTGAGCGACGCGAGCGTCAGCACGGTGATCACGCAGGTCACCGCATTGATCGCGAACGCCCAACCTGCGCCGACGGCATCCAGCAACACGCCGGCTACTGCTGGACCGATCAGGCCACCGAGCTGAAAGACCGACGAGTTGATGCTGATGGCGTTCCGCAGGTTGCGAGGCCCGACCAGCTCATTGACGAACACCTGGCGCGTGGGGTTGTCGACCACGGTCACCAGACCTACCGCGAAGGCGATGGCCCAGACGTGCCACACTTCGACGGCATTGGTGAGGGCGAGCACCGCGAGCAGAGTGGCGAGAAGGCCGGTGATGCCCTGGGTGAGCATCAGCAGCATCCGCTTCGAATAACGATCGACGATCAGGCCACCGTGGAGTCCGAACAGCAGCATCGGTGCGAACTGCATCGCGACCGTGATGCCGACCGCGGTGACGCTGTGCGACAGAGTGAGGACCAGCCAGTCCTGGGCGATGCGCTGCATCCAGGTGCCGGACATCGCGAGGATGTTCGAAAACGTGAACAGGCGAAAGTTCGGTACGCGCAGAGAGCTGAAGGTCTCTTTCCACGGCGGTCGAGTCGTGACTATTGCTATGGGTTCAGTGGGCGGATAAGCGGTGGTAGATGGCGCGGCGGTCACGTATGTCCTGGAAGTTTCGAAGTCTGTCGTTTAACGCTACTCGACGCTCACGTATTCCGAGACTAAATTGAACCTATATCTGTCATTGGCAAACGTAATGAGGTGACATGTTCGACCCGGTTCTCCTAAAGACATTTCTGGCGGTCGCAGAGACGCGAAGCTTCACAGGAGCGGGCAGGCAATTGGGTCTCAGCCAGCCCACGGTCAGCCAGCACGTGCGCAAGCTCGAAGATGCGGCTGGCAGGATGCTCGTTTCGCGAGACACTCGCGACGTCCAACTCACCGACAATGGGGACGCGATGGCGGGCTTCGCTCGGACGATCCTTGCAGCGCACGAGATTGCGTCCAGCTACTTCACCGGGTCCGCGATGCGCGGACGCCTTCGCTTCGGGGCTGGCGACGACCTCGCGATTACCCAGTTGCCACGCATCCTCCGCCACTTTAGGCAGCTGTACCCGCAGATCAATCTCGAGCTCACGGTGAGCCAGACCCTGCCTCTCGTGCGCAAATTGCGGGCCGGCCAACTGGACCTCGTTTTCATCAAGGAGATGGTGGACGAGAGCCCGGACGGGGTGCGCGTGACGCGGGACACCATGGTGTGGGTTGGCCACGACAAGACCGTGATCGAACCCGATGCCCCCGTGCCCGTCGTTGCCTACCAGGCGCCGAGCATGAGTCGCCAGATGGGTATTGAAGCGCTCGAAGCCGCGGGTCGCACCTGGCGGATCACCTGCAATTCGCGAGAGGTGAGCGGCTTGCTTGCCGCCGTGCGCGCTGGGCTCGGTGTGGCGGTATTCCCACAGACCCTGATCCCGGACGGCCTCGTCAAGGTCACAAACCGGTTCGGTCTGCCGACACTCCCAGAGGTGGACTTCACGTTACTTCGCAACCCAAGCGCACCGCCCGAGACGACGGACGCTCTCATCTCTGCCATCACGGGGCAGGGCCTTACCCGCGTGTGACGCCAGCGAGCGGCCAGTCGCTGGGTAACCTCGCTGAGTGAGTGACTTCGACCCCTACGGAAGCGACGTGCTCGCAGACTTCGGTCGGCGCGCGCCCAAGGTGCAGCCGAGGGTGGTTGAGGCGGAGCGCGACCTCGTCGTTGAGGAGACGACAACCGGGTTCGTTGGCGCGGTGCTTGGCCTCGAGGGCCGCCTGATCCGGCTCGAGGATCGGAACGGCCGCGTGCGCCTGTTCCCCGTCGGTCCCGGCTTTCTGCTCGACGGCGAGCCCGTGGCGCTTCGCGCCCCACGAGTCGCACAGGGTACTGCGCGCACCGCCTCAGGGTCGTTCGCGCTCGACAACCAGCGCGCCAGAGTTGCGCTGCCCAGCCGAATCTTCGTGGAGGGTCGCCACGACGCAGAACTCGTCGAAAAGGTGTGGGGTGCGGACCTCCGCGTAGAGGGCGTTGTCGTCGAATACCTCGAAGGTATCGACCACCTCGAAGATGTGCTGCGCGATTTTGGTCCCTCAGCTGAACGTCGAGTCGGGGTGCTCGTCGACCATCTCGTTGCCGGCTCGAAGGAGAGCCGCATCGCGGATGCCGTGGCGCACGGACCGCACGCCCGCTTCGTACTCGTGGTCGGGCATCCCTTCGTGGATGTCTGGCAGGCGGTCAAGCCTTCGCGCCTGGCGCTCGCTGAGTGGCCGGACATCCCACGCAACGTCGAGTGGAAGCACGGCATCTGCGAAGCGCTCGGCCTTCCCCACGAAGACCAGGCCGACATAGCGGCCGCCTGGCAGCGCATCCTCTCGCGGGTGCGCACATACGCGGACCTCGAGCCGGCGCTGCTTGGTCGGGTGGAGCAGCTGATCGACTTCGTGACGCTAGGTGGTTGACGTGGTGTGCGCCGGTCAACCGGATGATTTGGGTGTTTCGCACGTTCAACAGGACATTTTCGGCCTTTTTGAGGGGCTCATCCGGCGTACGGGTTGCTCGCGGAAGTAATCGCGTCGAGAACGACCAAATCTGCTCCCGAGCCAGCCCGGCGGACACATCCATGCCGCTTTTGGTCCTCGGAACGCTCAACCACCGGATTCGCTACGCGTCGCTTCGCGGCGCTACTCACCCAACTTCGGGACGCCCTACAACCACCCGCGCTTCTTGAACGACAGGTACAGGGCAACGCCCAGTGCCAGCATGAGCCCGAGCGCAAAAGGGTAGCCCAGCGGCCAGCTCAACTCGGGCATGTTGTGGAAGTTCATTCCGTAGATGCTCGCCACGAGGGTCGGCGCGAAGAGAATTGCCGCCCAGGATGAGACGCGCTTGGCCTGGTCTGCCTGGTTGAGGCTTGCCTCCGTGAGTGCCTTCGTCTCGTCGTTCTGTCGCTGGGCGACCAGCGTCGAGTTCACCATGAGGGCGTTCTGCAGGAGTGACCGAAATCCGTCAACGCGCTCAACCAGGGTGATCACGTGGTCCTCGACGTCGCGCAGGTCGCGGTGGAGCTCGAGCGTCCGTTCGTCGTCACTGCTGATGCGCTCGCGAAGCATGGCGAGCATGCCGACCAGCGGTTGTGTTGCGCGCTGGAAGGCGATGACTTCGCGCGAGAGTTCGTAGATGCGCCTCGACACATTGTGGTCGGCCTTGAACAGCTGGTCTTCGATCTCGTCGATGTCGTTCTCGAGTCCGCTGACGACGGGCGAATACTCGTCGACGACCTGGTCGAGCACGGCGTACATGATCGCGAGCGGCCCGAGCGCCAGCAGCTTCGGGTTCGACTCCAGGCGTTTGCGCACATGGCCGAGATCTGGTGACTCCGCATGACGAATCGTGATGGCGAAATCCGGTCCGATGAACATGTGCACTTCGCCGAACTCGACTTCCTCTGCGGCGTCGAGGTAGCGTGCGGGCTGAAGCACGATGAACTGGGTCGAGCCATACCGCTCGAGCTTCGGACGCTGGTGGCCTGCGAGGGTGTCCTCCACCGCGAGGTGGTGCAGGTCGAACTCTTTCGCGACCGACTCAACCTCGTCGGCGGTGGGTCGATACATCCCGATCCACGCCATCCCGTGACGCTCTCGCAGTACCTCATAGGTGGCGTCGAGACTCTCGGGATTGGCGGTTCTGACGCCGTCCACATATACGGCGTTGTCGACGATTGGCATGGGGCAAGTCTGTCTTATCGGGCGACCTGCCGGGCCACATGGCACACTGGTGACGTGAACTCCGCAGTCGCCCCCAGCTCACGGAAGATCCGCAGGTGGCAGCAGTATCTCGCGGATGAACGCGCCGAGGCGCAGGTCTACACGCAGCTCGCGAAACGGCGCAAAGGCGAGGAGCGCGAGATTCTGCTTTCCCTCGCCGAAGCGGAGGGACGCCACGAGGCGCACTGGCTTGAACTGCTCGGCGACGATGTTGGAAAGCCTCGTCGGCCGGATCTCAGAACAGGCTTTCTGGTGACGCTCGCGCGTGTCTTCGGGTCGGTGTTTGTGCTCGCGCTCGCCCAGCGCGCCGAGGCCCGTTCGCCCTACGAGGACGACGAGGATGCGACGAGCGCAATGGCCGCAGATGAGGCCATTCACGAGGAGGTGGTGCGCGGTCTCGCCGAACGAGGCCGCAACCGTCTCAGCGGTACTTTTCGTGCCGCAGTCTTCGGTGCGAACGACGGACTCGTGAGCAATCTCTCGCTGGTTTTGGGTGTGACGGCCGTGGGCATCCCGTCGGCGGCTGTGCTTGCGACCGGTGTCGCCGGGTTGCTCGCTGGCGCGCTCTCGATGGGCGCAGGGGAGTACGTGTCGGTGCACTCGCAGCGCGAACTCCTCGAAGCATCGACGCCCAGTCCGGACGCGGATGACGCGCTCAAGCATCTCGATGTGGATGCGAACGAGCTCGCGCTGGTTTATCGCGCACGCGGCATGAGCAAGGAGGAGGCCGACGCTCACGCGGCCGAAGTGCTGGACGCCCCAAAGGGAAGCCTCTCGACGGGAGTCGACACCGACCAGCACGAGGCGATTGGCACGGGCTTCGGGGCGGCGGCATCCAGTTTCTGCTTCTTTGCAAGCGGGGCGCTCATCCCGATCATCCCGTTCATCTTCGGCATGACGGGCCTGCCTGCGACGCTTGTCGCTGCGGGCCTGGTTGGCATCGCGCTACTCGGCACGGGTGCGGTCGTTGGCCTGCTGTCCGGCGCATCACCCGGCAAGCGCGCCTTACGCCAGCTCGCCATCGGATACGGTGCGGCCGCCGCGACCTACCTTCTTGGGCTGCTGTTCAGGGCCTCCGGAATCTGATCCGGATGCCGCTGTTCGCAGACCTTCGCGCCCGTCTGTTCACCATGCTCACCGGTGACCCAAACGGCACTCCCGAATGGGTCTCCGCGCTAGCGACGGGCAACGACAAAGGCTACTTCGGACCCGGTTCCGCGGTCTGGGCCGTCAACGGCGGCATTCCCGTGCTCGTTGCGGGTATGCGGGCTCTACTACTCCAGACTCTTCACCCCGGTGCGATGGCTGGCGTGCACGACTGGTCGCGCTACCGAGAGGATCCGCTCGGACGGCTGAACGGCACAGTGCGTTGGGTTCTGACGACGAGCTTCGGCGATCGCGCGACCGCGGAGCAGGCGTGTGCGTACGTCGGCAAGCTGCACGAGCGCGTGCGCGGAACCTACACGGATGGTGATCGCGCGGTGGCGTATTCGGCCGAGGACCCGGCGCTGCTCAGCTGGGTTCACGTCGCCTTCGCGGACTCGTTTCTGCGGTGCCACGAGACGTGGGGCGCCGCGATCCCGGGAGGCCCAGACGCGTACGTGAATGAATGGGCGGCAGCGGGCGAGCTGATGGGTGTCGGAAAACCTCCGCACTCTGATGCGGAGCTGCGTGGGCAACTCGAGGCCTTCGACTCACAGTTGCGCAGCGACCACATCGTTAGGGAGGCGGTCGGATTCATCCGCAAACCGCCTTTCGCGGGCTCGAGCGGTCTCGGATACCGGATCATCTTCGCGGGCGCGATCGCGACCCTTCCGGTGAAATATCGCAGGATGCTCGGCGTCCGCAGGGCCTGGTGGCCGGCGGTCGCTCTGACAGGGTTGGTCCTGCGCTTCGTGGCCCGGTTGCTCGGGCGCCCGTCGACGAGCGAAAAATACGCCAGGAAGAGAATCGCTGCTCTCGAAGCTGCCGGGCGTGGCTGAGCTCGACGCGGTCGTAGTTGGTGCTGGCCCGAATGGCCTGGCTGCAGCCGTCATCCTGGCTCGGGCCGGACTCAAGGTGCGAGTGTTCGAGCGTGAGGCGCGCATCGGCGGAGGGTCGAGTACCGCGGAACTCACCCTGCCAGGCTTTCTGCACGACGTGTGTTCTGCGGTGCATCCGATGGCGCTGGCATCTCGGTTCTTTCGCGAATTCGGCCTCGATTCCCGGATCGAACTGCTCGTGCCCGAGATTTCGTACGCGCACCCCCTCGACAACGGATCCGCGGGCATCGCGTACCGAGACGTGGCGAGAACCGCATCGGAGTTGGGCGCGGATGGCGCCGCGTGGAGCAGGATGCTCGCCTGGCTCGCGCGACACGACGACGCCGTCACCGAGCTGAGCGGTTCGCCGCTGGTGCGGTTTCCGCGACATCCACTCGTGCTTGCAGCGCTTGGCGTTCGTGCGCTGGAGCAGGGCGGCGCCGCCTGGAACGCTCGCTTCCGTGCGGATGTCGCGCCGGCGCTCCTCACCGGTGTGCTGGCCCATGCCAACCGTGCGCTTCCCGACTTGGCGGCCGCGGCCGCAGGACTCGTTCTCGCTGCGCACGCTCACGCGGTCGGTTGGCCGATTCCGGTCGGTGGAAGCCAGACGATCGTTGACGCGATGGCCGCGGATTTCATCGCGCACGGCGGTTCGATCGAGACCGGCATCGAGATCACGTCGCTCGACCAGCTGCCTCCGGCGAAGGCGACGATTCTGGATGTCACGCCTCGAGCACTTCGCCGTCTCGCGGGGGATCGGCTGCACGGCAGCTACAGCAAGCGCTTCCGGTATGGCAACGCTGTGGCGAAGGTCGACTTTGCACTCGACGGTCCTGTGCCGTGGACCAACCCGGCCCTGGCCGGCGCTGCTTCGCTGCACTTGGGCGGCACGCGCGCCGAGATCCAGGGCGCCGAACGGGATGTCGCGGCCGGACGCATCCCCGAGTCTCCGTTCGTCGTGCTCTCGCAGCCCTCCGTCCTGGACGCAACTCGCGCGCCAGCCGGCAAGCACGTCGTCTGGGCCTACACGCACGTGCCCGCGGGCTCGGGCGTCGATCGCAGCGAAGCGATCACGAAGCAGATCGAACGATTTGCTCCCGGATTCAGAGATCGGATTCTCGCCTCGGCGTCGTCCACCGCAGTGGAGGTCGAGAGACACAACCCGAATTACGTCGGGGGAGACATTGCCGCGGGCGAGGTCTCGCTCGGGCAGTTGCTCGCCCGGCCGAAGGTACTGGACCCCTGGTCGACGCCGCTCGATGGGGTGTATCTGTGTTCAGCATCGACGTCACCCGGACCCGGAGTTCACGGCATGGGCGGCTATCACGCCGCTCGCCGAGCCCTGGTGCGGGAGTTCGGCATCCGCGAGCTGCCGTCGCTAGCCCCGTAGCTGGTTGAGTAGCGCCGCGTAGCGAAACCAAGGCTCGAGCCAGTTCTCTCGTAGTTGGTTGAGTAGCGCCCGCCGAAGGCAGACGCGTAGCGAAACCGGGGCTCGAGCCAGTTCTCTCGTAGTTGGTTGAGTAGCGCCTGCCGAAGGCAGACGCGTAGCGAAACCGGGGTTGAGCGTTCCGAAAACAAAAAGCAGCATGGACTGATCCGCTAGTGGCCCCGTTTCGCAGGCATTTGGCCGTTTTCTGGTGGGTGTGCCCCGGTACGCCGCGCTGGCGCCCGCGCGCGCAGCAGCACATCGGCCGCGCGGGCGCAAACACTGCCGTTTCGGGCTGCGACTGGCGCATCTGTGCCCGATCGGGGCAAATGTGGTCTGGCGCCCGACCACCTTTGTGCCAACCGGACACAGTTGCGCGGCGCGGAATGGTTTTGGCGTCGGAAACAGCCAAGTCTTTGCGAAGGGGGCCGCCGGCGGATCAGTCCATGCGGTTTTTTCTTTCGGAACGCTCAACCCCGGTTTCGCTACGCATCGCTTCGCGGCGCTACTCAACCAACTACACGAGAACGCTCAACCCCGGTTTCGCTACGCGTCGCTTCGCGGCGCTACTCGACCAACTACACGAGAACGCTCAAGCCGCGCTTCGCGGCGCGGCGCTACTCAACCAAGTACAAAAGCGCGGGTCCGACATGCGCCGCATGCCGAACCCGCGCCTTTGAATTCGAAGTTAGTCCTGCAACTCCCTGCCGTGAACCGTCACAGCGAAGATCACGAGGACATCCAGACCGATGATGATCAGCGACCACCAGACCTGCGCTGGCAGGATCACGAGTGCCCCCACCGCGCTCACCGTCGCGACGATGACCGCGACAATTCGCGCCCACGACGCACCAGAGAACAGGGCGAGACCGGCGAGAACCAGCAATACCCCGAGGATGAGTGTCCACCAACCTGCGCCGGCGACATTCTGGAAGATCCAGAGACCTTTAGGCCCGACTACGTAGTAGTAGTCCGGTGCTGCGAGTGCAGCGATTCCCTGCACAACGCTGATGATTCCGTCAATAATGAGGATGATCGCTGCGAATCGGACCCAGCCGACCCATCCCGACTTCTGTACCGTGCTCATTGCTCCGACCTTCCTTTACCGTTGGTCAAAATGGGGCACGCTTTGTCGAATGATGCCCACGTTGCTGACGGTATCGTCGCGGCGGATGACGCGGCCTCATCTCCACTGGGTGAGACGGGCGAGCGCCCGTAAAGGGCCGATTTCGGGGGTTTTGCGCTAACCCACGCGCACGCGAGCGGGCTCAGCGGTCGACTGTGCAGGCTGCGGTTCGCTCATCAACTGCATGCCCTGGGCGGAGTTCGCTGACTGGGTGAGCAGGTCGATCCACTCGCGATTGATGGTCGGGGGTTTGCTGCCAAAGTATTTGAAATACAGGGGGATGGATGCATCCAACCAGACGCTGTTTCGCCCTTCACCGTAGCTCGGGTCGGACTTCCAACTGAAGAAGAAGCTTTCGCGGCGGCGCAGCTTCGACCCGATCACCAATTGCAGGTGAGCAAGCTCACGGTCGTCAAAGGCGAGCTCGATTCCGGCTTCGCCGTAGAGAAGTTTTCCCACGCGGCGCTACTGGTACCGCACCATGTGCACTGCCCGATCCCAGGACAGCGTCTGCCCGATCTCGACAGCGTGGCTCAGGACGTCCCCGCTGAGGGCGACGTAGACCACGCCGACCTTGTGAACGAATCCGAGCGTCTCGTGCTCGGTCATCACGCTATAGATGTCTTCGGTGACCAACGCAACGGTGGCACCTGCGCGCGCATCGCGCGAAGAAGGCGAAAGCAAAACCATCATTTCGTCCTTTCCCATGGACAACTGGATCGTGTGATCGACACGACTCCAGCCCGGACCCGAACCGGCAGTACCCCCTGTTCGGGGGATGAAACTCATTGAAACATTCGACCGCGCGCGCGGCAAGCACCCAGCCGTTATTCATTGGGGATTGACAAAAAGCACCAAGGCTGTCTACCCGGCTTGAGCTCGCAAAACCTTGGCAGATCGCCCCTCAAGGGTGAGTGTCGCGCCGGCGGCCAGCGAATCGTGGTGGCCGGCCGCAACATCCGTGTCTACAACAACTTCCCAGCTCGCCGCGTACTCCTCGTCGGGCAGAACGAACTCAACCGGTTCGTTCGCGGCATTGAACAACAGCAAAAAATTGTCGTCGACCACGGGCTTACCGTGACCGTCCGGGCTGTGGATGCCGCTGCCGTTCAGGAACACGGCGACGGCCTGGCCAAACCCCGAGTCCCAGTCCGCAGGAGCCATCGTTGTGGCATCAGGTCGCAGCCAGACGATGTCTGGAAGCCGCTCGCCGACGCCTCTGACCACCGGACGCCCGTCGAAGAACCGCGACCGGCGAAACGTTGGATGCTCCGTCCGCAGCTTCGTAACGGAGGCGGTGAATTCGACCAGCGCCGCGTCGACCGCGTCCCAGTGCATCCACGAGACGGGGGAGTCCTGCGCATACGAGTTGTTGTTGCCCCCCTGTGTGCGACCGAGCTCGTCACCGTGCAGCAGCATCGGTATTCCCTGCGAGATGAGCAGTGTGGTCAGAAAGTTGCGCTGCTGGCGTGCACGGATGGCGTTGATGGACGGGTCATCCGTCGGCCCCTCGACGCCACAGTTGTCTGAACGGTTGTCATCCGTGCCATCCCTGCCGTCTTCGCCGTTCGCCTCGTTATGTTTCTGGTTGTACGACACGAGGTCGCGCAGGGTGAAACCATCGTGGGCGGTGACGAAGTTCACGGACGCGCGGGGCCGGCGGCCGTCGTCCTCGTACAGGTCTGACGAGCCCGTGATGCGCTCAGCGAACTCGCCGAGGGTCGCCGGCTGACCCCGCCAGAAGTCGCGCACCGTGTCGCGGAACTTGCCGTTCCACTCAGACCACTGGGGCGGAAAGTTGCCGACCTGATACCCGCCCTGGCCGACATCCCAAGGCTCAGCAATCAGTTTCACCTGGGAGACGAGGGGGTCCTGCTGCACCAGGTCGAAGAACGCGGACAGCTTGTCGACGTCGTAGAACTCGCGAGCGAGCGCCGCCGCGAGATCGAACCGGAAGCCGTCGACATGCATCTCGGTGATCCAGTACCTCAGGCTGTCCATGATGAGCTGAAGGGAGTGCGGGTTGCTGACGTTGAGCGAGTTGCCTGTGCCGGTGTAGTCCATGTAAAACTCGGGCGCCGTGTCGACCAGTCGGTAGTACGCGGCGTTGTCGATGCCTCGGAACGACAACGTCGGACCCAGCTGGTTGCCCTCCGCCGTGTGGTTATAGACGACGTCGAGAATCACCTCGATACCCGCCGCATGCATCGCCTTGACCAGATTCTTGAACTCGGTGACCTGCTGGCCGTGGTCGCCGGAAGACGAGTAGGCCGCGTGCGGAGCGAAGAACCCGATGGTGTTGTAGCCCCAATAGTTGGAGAGGCCCTTTGCCTGAAGCGTGGTGTCGTCGACGAACTGGTGCACCGGCATCAGCTCGATCGCGGTGATACCGAGCTTCGTGAGGTGCTCGATGATCGCCGGGTTGGCGAGTCCCGCATAGGTGCCGCGCTCGTGCTCGGGCACGGCGGGGTGCAGCTCGGTCATCCCCTTCACGTGCGCCTCGTAGATGACCGTTTGCGCGTGATGCGTCCTCGGAGGGCGATCGCCCGCCCAGTCGAAGGTCGGGTCGATGACGATGCCGTGCATGGTGTGCGCGGCCGAGTCGTCCGCGTTCTGCGCGTCCGGGTTGTCGAAATCGTAGGAGAACAAGGATTGGTCGCCATCGACTTGCCCGCAAATTGCCTTAGCGTACGGGTCGAGCAGCAGCTTGCTGGGATTGAAGCGCTTGCCCGACTTCGGGTCGTAGTCGCCAAAAACGCGGTAGCCGTATCGCTGGCCCGGCTTCACGCCGGGCAGGTACGCGTGCCAGACGTAACCGTCGACCTCGGTGAGCTCGACGCAGGTCTCCGTGAAGTCCTCGTCGAGGAGGCACAGTTCGACGCGCGTTGCGCCCTCGCTGAAGAGTCCGAAGTTGGTGCCATCGCCGTCGAAGGTTGCGCCAAGGGGATATGCGGTGCCGGGCCAGATTTCCATGGTGTCCCTTCGCGGATGTCTCTTCACAGTATCTTCTGGCTCCGCGTGTTCCGGGGTGGTTACGCTGGCGATCAATGACTGATACGTATGTGTTGCTGCTGCGCGGAATCAACGTGAACCCGACAACTCGGGTCGCCATGGGGGACCTCCGCTCCATTGTCACTGGGCTCGGATATTCGGATGTCAGCACAATTCTGCAAAGCGGCAACATTCTCGTGAGTTCCGCGGCTGGTCCAGACGTGCCCAAGATCGAGGCCGCAATCGCGTCCGGGACTGGGGTGCGCTCGAAGGTGATTGCGTTGCCGCTCGCGACCTTTCGCACCCTCGTGGAAGACAACCCGCTGCTGGGGGTTTCGGATGATCTGTCGAAGATGGTCATCACGTTTCTGCCCGCACCGATTGAGGTCGCGAAGATCGAGCGGCCGTCGGATGCGGAGCTGGAGCCGGAGCGGCTAGTCATAACGCCGAACGCCGTGTACCAGTTCTGTCCCTTGGGCATCCTGAAGTCGCAGCTGTCGCCATCGTGGTGGAGGCAGTTCGGCGGGGTGGTCACCGCGCGCAACGTTCGCACCGCGAATCGCATCCTAGCCGCGACCGAGTAGTGGGCTACCGGGGATCGAGCTACTGGGGATCGAGCTTGTCGAGATCTCACGTAGGAAGTTGGCTGTTTTTGGGGTGGTGCGCGCCGGTCAACAGGATGATTTCGGTGTTTCGCACGTTCAACAGGAGAAATTCGACCTTCTTGAGGGTCTTATCCGGCAGACCGGTTGCCGAGGAGGAGATTTCGACGAAGTGAGGCCTTGAGCGTGTCGAGATCTCGGGTACGAATTACTCGGCGCCGAGTTACCTCGCAGGTGAGGTCTCGACGACGCCGGTGCCTACGGCACGCGGCTGCTCGACCCCCAGCCCTTCGAGAACCTCATGGACCGGCTGCTCGACCCCCGGTACTAGCGTTGAAGTCATGACCGAAGCGGCACCAACTCCCATCGTCGACTCACCGTTCGACTGGGTGAAGAAGCAGATCGACGAGTACATAAAGACCGACGGTGAGCGGCCCGTGTTCCGCTATGGCGCCCCGCTCGTGCTCATCACCACGAAGGGCCGCAAGTCGGGCACCTGGCACCGCACGTGCCTCATCGGGACGAGCGACGGGGATGACGTGATTGTCGTCGCGTCCACTGGCGGAGCTCCCCAACATCCGGTTTGGTATCTCAACCTGGAGGCGAATCAACGCGTGTGGGTTCAGCAGGGAGCCCGCTCGTTCTGGACCACAGCCCACACGGCGACGCCGGACGAGAAACCTCGCCTGTGGGAGAAGATGGTCGGCCTGTACCCCGACTACGCCAACTACCAGGAGCGCACCGACCGTGAAATCCCCGTGGTGATTCTCACTCCCGACGAGTAGCCCAAACGCGGTATGTTTGAGGGCGAACACGGGAGTCCGGTGATGCCGGGCTGAGAGGGAGCTTCTCCAAGCTCCGACCGTCGAACCTGATCTGGATCATGCCAGCGCAGGGAGGCCAAATCTCTCGATCAGATCGATCGAACGCTCCCGTGCCATTCAGAAACTGAAAGGCACGAAATGACTACAACCGAAACCGCTCGCACCCGTCCGAACCTTCGCTGGCGGGTCGTCGACATCGTCATCGCAGCCGTCATTGCGGTCGCGTCCGGTGTCGTGTTCTGGGGGTGGGATGCGGTCTGGGGAGCGCTCAGCACTCCACTTCACGCCGTGCTCCCGGGTCTCGACTCGCTGCTCGGTGGTGTGTGGCTGTTCCCGGCGGTGTTGGTGCCGCTGATCGTGCGCAAACCGGGCGCCGCCATCTTCGCGGAACTCGTCGCTGCAACCGTCGAGGCTCTACTGGGTAGCTATTGGGGCGCGGAGACACTGCTTTCCGGGCTCATCCAGGGACTCGGCGCCGAGATCGTCTTCGCGATCTTCCTGTACGCGGTGTGGACCAGGGGAACCGCGATTCTCGCTGGAGCTGGCGCCGGCCTCGCGCTCGCGATCCTCGATCTGATCGTGTCGTACCCGGGGCAGAAGCTCGCGTTCGATGTGATCTACATCGTCGGTTCCGTCATCTCAGGCGCGCTCATCGCCGGCCTGCTCTCCTGGCTGCTGGTCGGCGCACTTGCGCGCGCCGGCGCACTCAACCGTTTCGCGGCGGGGCGCACGGGCAGAGCGCTGGTCTGATCGTGTCATCCCTTGGCCGACCGGCCAGAGTTACCGCGCGTGGCTGGGGCTGGCGTCACGCCGGCCGCCGCGCGTGGGCCGTGCACGACCTGGATCTGACGATCGAGCCGGGGGAGCGCGTGCTGTTGCTCGGGGCATCCGGTTCGGGCAAATCGACGCTGATCGCAGCGCTCGCGGGCGTGCTGGGCGGCGCAGACGAGGGCGACCAGCTAGGAGAGCTGCTGCTCGACGGCGTGCCCCCTGCAACGACTCCTGGCCGTGCCGGTCTCGTGTTGCAGGACCCTGACTCCCAGGTCATCCTCGAGCGGATCGGTGACGATGTGGCGTTCGGATGCGAGAATCTCGGCGTTCCGAGGGACGAAATCTGGATGCGCGTGCGCGACTCCCTTGATTCCGTCGGTCTCGATCTTCCGCTCGATCGCTCGACCTCAAGGCTCTCGGGCGGCCAGAAACAGCGCCTTGCGCTCGCGGGCGTGCTGGCGATGCGCCCCGGCCTGCTGCTGCTCGATGAACCAACCGCCAACCTTGATCCGCAGGGCGTGCGCGAGGTTCGGGATGCCGTCGCTCGCTCGCTCGATCGGACGAGGGCGACCTTCGTCGTCATCGAACACCGGGTCGACGTATGGCGCGACCTCGTGTCGCGCGTCGTCATCCTGGATCCCGCAGGTGGTGTGCTCGCCGACGGACCGGTCGAGGCGGTGCTCGGCGCACAGGGTCGCGCGCTGGCCGACAGCGGTGTCTGGATTCCCGAGTTCCCGCCACCGCGCCCGGTCCGCGCCGCGCCCACCAGCGGCGAACTGCTTGTGAGCGCGCAGGAGCTCGCGATCGGTCGAAACGTGAAGTCCGTCGTGCGATCAGACATCAATCTCGAACTCGCGTCAGGCGATCTGCTCGCGATCAGCGGACCGAACGGCTCCGGCAAGTCGACGCTCGCTTTGACTCTGGGAGGCTTGCTGGCGCCCGCTGGTGGCCGCGTCGTAGCCCGGCCCGGGCTCGCACAGGGTGCCGCGCCCAACCCGATCCAGTGGAAGTCGCGGCAACTCCTCACGCGCATCGGAAGCGTTTTTCAGGATCCTGAGCATCAGTTTCTCGGCGGCACCGTGCGCGAAGAGCTCGCCATCGGACCACGAGCAATCGGGACCGCGGATGTCGACGCGCGAGTCGATGAAATTCTCGACCGTCTGGGGCTCACCGCCCTCGCGCAAGCGAACCCGTTCACGCTGTCGGGCGGTGAGAAACGTCGGCTCTCGGTCGGAACGGCCCTCGCTACCAGACCGCGCGTGCTCATTCTCGACGAACCCACCTTCGGACAGGATTCCCGCACCTGGCAGGAGCTTGTCGCGCTCGTGGCCGAACTGCTCGCCGCGGGAAGCGCGGTCGCGGCGATCACACACGACGCGGCCTTCATCGACGCGCTGGCGACCCGAGAGTTCGCGCTCGAGACGGTTGGGGTGATTCGATGACGGGCATCCTCACCGTCAATCCAGTTGCGAAACTCGCTGTCGCGTTCATTCTGGCGATCGCCCTCGTGCTCAGTCTCGACTGGGTGTCCGCAACGGTCGCGCTTGCGTGCGAGTGCGTCCTGTTCGCGTGGGCTGGCGTCAGCTGGCACACCTTCTGGACGAGGACGTTGCCCGTCTGGCTCGCCGCGCCAATTGTCGCGATCTCTATCGCGCTATACGGCAAGCCGAGCGGTCAGACCTACTACAGCTGGTGGCTCGTGGACATCAGCGACGGGTCGATCACGCTCGCCATCGCGACCGCGCTGCGCATCCTCGCGATCGCCCTCCCTGCCGTCATCCTGTTCGTGACGGTTGACCCGACAGACCTGGCCGACGGCCTCGCACAGGTGGTTCGACTGCCCTCGAAATTCGTGCTCGGATCACTGGCAGCGGTGCGACTCATAGGCCTGTTCATGGATGACTGGCGCTCGCTGCAGCTCGCGCGCAGGGCGAGAGGCGTCGCGGAGAGTGGTCGCGTCCGTCGCTTCGCCGGCCAGGCGTTCGCTCTGCTCGTGCTGTCGTTGCGCCGAGGCAGCAAGCTGGCTACCGCCATGGAGGCTCGAGGCTTCGGTGCGGTTACTGCTCGCAGCTGGGCGCGCGAGTCCCGCTTCGGATGGCGCGAGTGGCTGTTGATCGGGATAGGCCTCCTTGTCGCGGCTGCCGCGATCACGGTTTCGGTCTCGACGGGACATTGGAACTTCATTGGGGCGTGAGCACCTCGGCGCGCTTGCCGTGAGGATCCAGGAGTCGCGCCATCCCATCGTCCTGATCGACGGGGGCTCCGGCGCGGGCAAGAGCGACCTGGCAACAGAACTCGCACCGCTGCTGGGAGCCGAGCTTGTGCGGCTCGAGGACGTGTATCGGGGCTGGGACGGGCTCGAAGCTGCATCCGAGGCTGTCGCGAGCGACATCCTCGGGGCTGGTCGCTGGCAGCGCTGGGACTGGATCGCTGGCGCGCCAGCGGAGTGGCATGAAATCGACACGGAACGACCACTGATCGTCGAGGGGTGCGGCGCTCTCAGCCACACCAACCGGGCGCTCGCGACCTTCGGCATCTGGATCGAACTCGACGAACCAACACGCAAGGCGCGTGCGCTCGCACGTGATGGCGACACCTACGCACCGCACTGGGACCGGTGGGCAGCTCAGGAGCAGGAATTCTTTGAACGCGAGCGTCCCGACCTCCTGGCGGATACGATCCTGGCGGGCTAGCCCCAGCCGAGCCGCTGCAACTCCTCGTCATCGAGCCCGTAGTAGTGACCAATCTCGTGCACGAGCGTCACGTGGATGTTGTTCTTCAGGTCCTCGAGATCACGCGAGATGCGCAGCAACGGCTCGCGGTACAGAACGATGCGGTCCGGAAGTTCGCCGTAGCCGTACTGCCCGCGACGAGTCAGCGAGATGCCGGTGTAGAGACCGAGGAGCCTGAGTGATCCGTCATCCGGTCGATCCTCGGTGACGAACCCGACGTTCTCGATGCCGTCGACCATTTCGTTCGGCAGGGAGTCGAGTTCCGCACCGACGAGTCGCTCGAACTCGGCGGCATCGACCGTCGCTCGGTCGATCACCGGTCGACCGCCTTCACAAGCGTCCACTGCATGGCGCCGAGCCAGTTGTAAACCGCAAACATGAACTGGTCGCGGTCGGCGAGGCGCGGTGGTTTGCCTTCGTCATCGATCCCGATGCGAATGGCCAGCACCAAACGGATGTCGGTGAGCGAACGCAGCCAGCTGATCGCCGTCGGCTGATCGAGCTGCACCCTGACAACGCCGTCGACCGGCGAAGCACTCAGGGTTCGCGCCATGGACACCGCGCTGGCAACTTTGTCGTCGCAGAGCTCCTGCTCAGTGAACCGTCGAAACTCGGCCGCGTCTTCGTCGCTGTCGCGGTAGGCGGAGGGCAGCAAACGATCGAGCGCCGGATCTCCGGCATACTCCTCGCGACCGGCGAGCAGCGCGGCAACCTCGGTGGCGAGCGATGCGAGAGTTTGCGCGTCATCCGGAGCGAATTTCGCCTTCACTCCGTTCTCGGTCGCGCGAAAGAGCGCCATCACTCGTCCTCTTTTTGCAGAGTCGCCCAGAGCCCGAAACCGTGCATGGCGGTCACGTGGCGTTCCATCTCTTCGCGGGTGCCCTTCGCGACGACTGCCTTGCCCTCGTTGTGCACCTGCCACATGAGCCGCTTCGCCTCCGGCTTCGAGTACCCGAAGTAGCTACGGAAAACCCACGCAACATAGGTGGTCAGATTCACGGGGTCGTTCCAGACGATCGTGACCCACGGTTGGTCCAGCAGCGCCTGTTGCTCGAGGTCGGCTGTGACGTCGAGCTCCATGTCTGTGCGCTCGTCTGTGCGCTCAAGCGTGTCTGGCACGATGCCAGCCTTCCACAGGGACGGGGAGATTGCAGGGGCGGGTTAAAGCAAAACGGCCCGACTTTCGTCGGGCCGATTTGATTGGGGTGAACGACGGGATTCGAACCCGCGACATCCGGCACCACAAGCCAGCGCTCTACCTACTGAGCTACGCCCACCATGCGTTGTGCTCGCAAAACTCGCGAGTGCAACCAAAGGATTCTATTACAGCCGAGACTCCCACAGTGCCACGACATCCGCGGCGGACGTCTGAGCCTGCTCTGATGTTGGCCCAGGCTCGCCGACGAAGGCGATCCGACGGTAGTACTCCAGTTCGCGAATCGACTCGAGGATGTCTGCCAGCGCGCGGTGTCCGCCGTTCTTGGCGGGCGCGCTGAAGTAGATGCGCGGGTACCAGTGACGCGTGAGTTCCTTGATGGATGACACGTCGATGCTGCGGTAGTGCAGGTGGGAGTCGACACGAGGCATGAACTTCGACAGGAACATCCGATCCGTGCCGATGGTGTTGCCGGCGAGAGGCGCGCTCTGTGCCGCCGGAACATATTTCAGGATGTATTCGAGCACTTCGTATTCCGCTTCGGCCAGAGTCGTGCCGTTGGGGATCTCTTCGATCAGACCACTGGTGGTGTGCATGTCGCGGACGAAGTCATTCATGTGGTCCCACGCGCTCTGGTCGGGCTTGATGACGACTCGGAAACCGGGATCGACCGGTACGAGATCGTAATCCGTGATGACCACCGCCACTTCGACCAATTCGTCGATCTCGGGGTCGAGTCCGGTCATTTCGCAATCGATCCAGACCAAACGGTCATCAGCTGAAGCCACGAGCCCATCCTACCGACGGCCCCCGACGACAGGCTCCGAGTCATCCACCCCGCCGCGCTATGACGCGAATCATGAGCGTTAGGGCAAACTAGAGAGATGACCGACACACAGCCAACGCTCGCCCACGGCGACGAGTACATCGTGATCTTCTCGGGTGGACCCAACGACGGGCAGACCGACCGACGCATCGCGACTGCTTCCGGCTGGGACTCAGAAATCATCGTCAACGGCCTCGAGTCGACGGCGGCCGCCGAGTTCGCCTACACCGCGTCATCCGCCAAGCGTGTCGGCGACACCGTGCACGTCACCTACGTCTGGGATCCGAAGGACGCGGATGACCTGGAGGCTACGGAGGAGCGGTACGACTCCTAGTGCGGCGCAGGGGCGGCGGCGCACGCAACTAGCACGTCTAGGAGCCGGCCATCTCGTCTCGCACGGAATCGAACCCTTGCGGAACGCGTTACCTAAGACATGCAAGTCGACCTCTACACCTCCGCCTTCTGTGAACCGTGCATGATGACCCGCGCGGTGCTTGCGGAGGCGGATCGACTTGTGCCCGCCATGACTCTGGTCGAGCACGACATCGTTCGGGATGAGTCCGCGGCGGTTAGCCTGGGCATCCGGTCGACGCCAACAGTGATCATTAGCGGGGCTGATGGCGCCGAGGTGTTCCGCGCTGAGGGTATCCCTTCGCTCAACCAGGTGCTCGCGGCGCTGGCGAAGGCCGCGTAAACCGTAGTTGGTTGAGTAGCGCAGCGCCGCAGGCGCTACGCGTGTAGTTGGTTGAGTAGCGCAGCGCCGCAGGCGCTACGCGTAGCGAAACCCCTGCACGCGCTCAACAAGGTTTCGCTACGCGACTGCCTCCGGCAGGCGCTACTCACCCAACTACGAACTGTGCAGCCATACTTGTCGTCGTGACCACGACGCTGCCCGACTCATACTGGAACACCGATGCGACCGGGCTGTTGACAGACCTGGACTCTTCGGCCACCGGACTCACCAGTGCCCAGGCGTCTGCGACTCTCGAACGTGTCGGGCCGAACACGCTCGGCACGCAGAAGCAGACCTCGGACGCCCGACTCTTGGCGCGGCAGTTCCTCAGTCCAATCATCATCATTCTGGTGATTGCGACCGTGCTCGCGGCGGTCTTGGGGGACCCGATCGATTCGATCATCATTCTGGTCATCATCCTGTTGTCCGGCCTGCTCGGTTTTTGGCAGGAGCGCAGCGCAGGGCGCGCCATGGCTACCCTGCTGGCAACCGTCGAGATCAAGGCGAGCATCCTGAGGGATGGCTCGGCACAGCCGATCCCGATTACCGCTGTGGGTCCGGGCGATGTCGCGCAGCTCTCGGCGGGCGACCTGGTGCCGGGCGATGCGATAGTCCTCAGTTCAAACGGTCTCCAGCTCGACGAGTCCGCGCTGACGGGCGAGACGTTCCCGGTCGAGAAGGTTCCCGGCACGAGCCCAACTGACAGTGCGCTCAACGCCCGGCCCAACATGGTGTTCATGGGCACGCACGTCGCGAGTGGCAGCGGCAGTGTTCTCGTGGTCCGCACGGGTGCCGCAACCGAGATCGGCTCGGTGTCCGCTCGACTGCAGACCGCCCCGCCGAAGACCGGTTTCGAGAAGGGCCTCACGCAGTTCGGCCTGTTTCTCACCTATGTCATGGTCATCCTGGTCGTGCTGATCTTCATCGTGAACCTGGTCGAGCACAAGCCGGTCATCGACTCGATCCTGTTCTCGCTCGCGCTCGCCGTCGGGCTTACTCCGCAGCTGCTGCCGACGATCGTGAGCATCAGTCTCGCGCAGGGCGCCCGCGCGATCGCCAAGCGCCGTGTCATTGTGAGGCGTCTCGACGCGATCGAGGACTTCGGCTCCATGAACGTGTTCTGTTCGGACAAGACCGGCACGATGACCGCCGGTCAGGTCGTTCTCGATTCCGCGGTGGATGTCGCCGGCAAGCCGAGCGACGTCGTCGGTCGCCTTGCGTACCTAGACGCCTTCCTGCAGGTCGGGATGAAGAACCCCATCGACGACGCGATCTGCACTGGAGTCACTTGTGACATCGCAGGCGTTGTGAAGCTCGGAGAGTTGCCGTACGACTTCAACCGGCGTCGCCTGAGTGTGCTGGTTCAGGACGGAGCGGGCGCGCCGACCCTCATCTCGAAGGGTGCGCTTGACGCCATCCTTTCTGTTTGCACGCAGGCCTCCTCTGACGGGAAGGTCGTGCCGATTGCATCCGTCGCCGACTCTGTCCAGAAGCTGTTCCACGACCTGAGCAACGAGGGTTACCGCGTGCTCGGTGTTGCGACTCGGCAGGTGCCGGGCGCCAAGACTGTCGCGCTCGCGGACGAGTCGGCCATGACCCTTGTTGGGTTCGTGACATTCGCGGATCCCGCAAAACCGGATGCAGCGGCGACCCTCAACGAACTCGCCGCGAACGGCATCTCGGTACGCATGCTCACGGGCGACAACCATCTCGTCGCGGCGCACATCGCGAACGAGGTCGGGCTCTCGACCGAGACGGTGTTGACCGGCGCGGACATCGACGCGCTCGACGATGCCCACCTCAAGGCAACTGCTGCCGACGTCGCGGTCTTCGCCGAACTGAATCCGATGCAGAAGGAGCGGATCGTGCACGCGCTCCGAGCGTCAGGCAAAGTCGTCGGATACATGGGCGATGGCATCAACGACTCTCCGGCGCTGCACGCGGCGGATGTCGGCATCTCCGTCGATTCGGCCGTCGCGGTTGCGAAGGAGGCGGCCTCGATCGTGCTGCTCGACAAGGACCTCAACGTGCTGCTCGCCGGCATGACCCAGGGCCGCCGCACTTTCGCCAACACGATGAAGTACATCTTCATGACCACCAGCGCGAGTTTTGGAAACGTGCTGAGCATGGCGATCGCGGCGGCGGTGCTTCCGTTCCTGCCGTTGCTCGCCGGGCAGATCCTGCTCATCAACCTGCTGACCGACTTTCCCGCCACATTTATCGCGACGGACTCGGTGGATGCTGCGCAGCTTCGCCGCCCACAGAACTGGAACGTGAAGCTCATCCGCAACTACATGATCGTGTTCGGTGGGCTGAGTTCGGTGTTCGACCTGGTGACGTTCGCCGTGCTGGAGTGGGGTTTCCACGCGAAGGTGGCGGAGTTCCAAAGCGCCTGGTTCATCGGCAGCATCTTGACAGAGGTCTCGGTGTTGTTCGTGCTCCGTACGAGGCGGCCGTTCTTCCGAAGCCGGCCGAGCCGCTGGATTGTGATCGCGAGCGCCCTCGTGGCGGTCGTTGCGTGTTACATCCCCTACTCGCCGGTGGCGCCCGCGCTGCACCTCATTGGCATTCCAGCGCCGCTGTTCGGATCGGTGCTGCTCATCACCCTCGGCTACGTCTTCGCGAACGAGCTCACGAAGCGCGTCTTCTGGAAGCCGTCGCAGCGCACCGCGTAGCGCGCCAGCGAGGCGAATGCCGAGCCAATCGTCGCGAGGCGCATCTGCGCCGAAGCGGCGATTCCCCGGCGCACCCGGCGCCGCAGGGGCGGCGGCGCCTATGTTGCAGCGTTGTCATCGCCGGTCGCGTCAACCCGCTGGCCGCTCGACTTGAACGGCAGACCCTCTGTCGTCGAGACATCCGCGGGGTCTTCGCCGTGCACGCGCGTGTACGCGCGGTGCGACATGCGTTCGTCGTCCATGCGCTGGCTGAGCCCGGCGTACTTGCTGCCAAGGTTCGGCACTCGACGAATGGCGTCCATCACGAGCCTGAACCGGTCGAGATCGTTCAGCATGAGCATGTCGAACGGCGTCGTCGTGGTGCCGCGTTCGTTGAACCCGCGCACGTGAAGGTTGCTGTGGTTGGTGCGGCGGTAGGTGAGCCGGTGAATGAGCGCGGGGTAGCCGTGGAACGCAAAGATCACCGGCTTGTCTTTCGTGAACACCGCGTCGAATTGGTCGTGCGGGAGCCCGTGCGGATGCTCCGACTCATCCTGAAGCCGCATGAGATCCACGACGTTGACGAAGCGCACTTTGAGCTCGGGGATCTCGGCCTTGAGAATCTGCACCGCGGCCATCGCTTCGATTGTCGGCACGTCGCCCGCGGCTGCGACCACGACGTCCGGTTGCTCGCCCTCGACTTCGGTGCCCGCCCAATCCCAGATGCTCAGGCCTCGTGCGCCGTGTTCGCGAGCCTCCTCGAGGCTCAGGAACGTCGGCGTCGGTTGCTTGCCCGCGACGACGACGTTGACATAGTTGCGCGTCGCGAAAATGTGTTCGGCGGTGACCAGCAGTTGGTTGGCGTCGGCAGGCAGATAGACGCGCACGATGCTCGCCTGCTTGTTGATGACATGGTCGAGGAAGCCGGGGTCCTGGTGTGAGAAGCCGTTGTGGTCTTGCCGCCACACATGCGAAGAGAGCAGGTAGTTGAACGAGGGGATCGGCCGCCGCCATGGCACCTCGGCCGCAGACTCCAGCCACTTCGCGTGCTGGTTGAACATGGCATCGACGATGTGGATGAACGCTTCATACGAGTTGAAGAGCCCGTGGCGTCCGGTGAGCAGGTAACCCTCCAGTAGTCCCTGCATGAGGTTTTCACTGAGAACCTCGATCACGCGCCCCTCGTGTTCAAGGTGTTCGTCGACCGGCAGAACTTCGCCCTGCCATTCCTTGGCTGTGACGTCATATACGTCATCCAGACGGTTGGATGCGGTCTCGTCGGGCCCGAAGATCCGGAAGTTCGTCGGGTTGGCCGATATTAGGTCGCGCAGCCAGCCACCGAGAACTCGCGTCGGTTCGAGAACAACACCCCTGCCTTTCGAGAGGTCGACTTCGTGTGGCTCGAGAGGCGGCAGGTCGAGTGCCTTCGTGAGGAGGCCTCCGTTGCCGTTGGGGTTCGCAGACATCCGTCGCTCGCCCTTGGGGCGGTTCGCATCGAGCGCTGCTATGGGCCGACCGTCGGCGTCAAAGAGTTCCTCGGCGTGGTAGCTGCGCATCCACTCCTCGAGTTGCGCGAGGTGTTCGGGGGTATCGCGAACATTGGCGATGGGAACCTGGTGAGCACGCCAGGTGTTCTCGACCGGCAGTCCGTCGACGAACTTGGGACCGGTCCATCCCTTGGGCGTCTTCAGGATGATCATTGGCCAGGAGGGACGCTGTTCATTCCCGTCTTCCCGCGCGGACTTCTGGATGTCGCGGATCGCATCAAGCGCCTCGTCGAGAGCAGCCGCGAACCGTTCGTGCACCGCCATGTGGTCTTCGTCGTCGAAGCCGCCGCTGACGAGAATGGGGGAGTAGCCGTATCCCGCCATGAGCAGCATGAGCTCGTCTTCCGGGATGCGCGCGAGGATCGTCGGGTTCGCGATCTTGTACCCGTTGAGATTCAGGATCGGCAGCACCGCGCCATCCGTTTTCGCGTTGAGGAACTTGTTGAGGTGCCAGCTGGTTGCGAGGGTTGCGGTCTCCGCTTCGCCGTCGCCGATCACCGTGGCGAGAAGCAGGTTGGGGTTATCGAGCGCGGCCCCGTAGGCGTGCACTAGTGAGTAACCGAGCTCGCCACCCTCGTTGATCGAGCCGGGCGTCTCGGGTGCGGCATGCGAGGGGATGCCGCCGGGGAACGAGAACTGGCGAAACAGTTTCTGCATGCCGTCGCCGTCGAGGGTGATGCCAGAGAACAGCTCAGAGTACGTGCC
>DASXNG010000104.1:0-6880 GCA_036495225.1 Galbitalea sp. | reverse complement strand
CCGCAGCAGCTCCCGTCGCCTCGTCTTCGACTATGCCGAGGACGGGCGCGAACATGCGCGACCGGAGCGCGCCTGCCTCCTCGTCGATCCACGCGTACACGTAGTTGTGTCCGTCCGTGAATTCGGTGGGATCGACGGCGTCGACTTGCTCTGGGCTCTCCTGCGGGAACCAGATGAAGTCACTCGCCCATTCGGCTCGCCCGGTGATCCAGGTGAGGTCGTCGTCGTACCTCACCGCGACAGCTCCCGCCTTTTCGGCGAGCACGTGAACCGGGGTGCCCCTCTCGCGCAACCACCATGCAGTACCAACGCTCGGGTGCCCGGCGAAGGGTAACTCCGCAGCCGGAGTGAAAATGCGAATCGTCGCGACACCGGCATCTACGTTGTCGATGAAGACGGTCTCGCTGAACCCGAGCTTTGCAGCGAGTTCCTGCTCACGACCGGCACTCGCGCCAGTGCTGATGACGACGCCCAACGCGTTGCCGAGTTGGCCGTCGTCCGTGGTGAAGACACGCACGACCTCCACGTCTACGGGTTCGCTCATGATGACTTGTCCGTTCCAAGGTCGAGGGATGATTTCCCGAATTTATCGTGCAGGAATCGGCTCTGGTCGCCAAGAGCGTCGAGGTCTTTCGCATACACGGCCGTTCTGATCTTCTCCGCCTCGGTCTCGAGGATCGCGACCTGGTCGAGCAGTTCGTCGTGCGCGCTCTTCTTGCCAGCGACTCTCGAGGTGAGGGCGTAGGTCGCCGGAATGTTCAGGTAGGTCTGCAGCGAGGTCGGAAGGTAGTCCACGATCATCTGCTGAACGACCTGACTTTGGTCAGGTGCGACGATGAGGTCGTTCCACTTCGACACGATCTCGTCGAGCACGTCGAGCAGCGCGCCGACCGGCTTGGTGACGTCAGCCCCCAGCCGGGTCGCCTGCGTCGCGACTGTCTTGCGCAGGCTCGCCAGCTGCGCCTTCAGGTCGTCCGCCGAGGCGGTTTCGTCGAGCTCGAGCGTCAGGTTGAGCCGGTCTCGCGGCCACAGCAGCGCGCCAACGCCATACGCCGCGACCGCGATGGCTGGCCAGAACGGCCCGAGTCCGATCGTGACCTGCAGCACGATCGCAATGACTGCGAGCGCGCTGCCGATGATGTTCTTGCCGGATTCCAGCCACCGCCCGGCGCGCGACGACCAGAAGCCGCCGCTATTGGTAGCCACGAATTGCCTGGAACGCCGCGGTGAGGTCCCCGTTGCGTGCATCGAATACCTGCCCACCCGTGAGCGTCGCGATGTCGGTGAGCGCCTGCTTGTCGCCGTCGCCGAAGAGAACCACGAACGCCGGAATCGACTTGCCTGCAGCGCCCAGCGACTTGTAGTACTTCACGAACTGATCCGAAGACCAGCCGCTGTTGTTCTCGCCGTCGGTCATCAGCACGACCGAGACGAAGGTGTTCGGGCGTTCCGCGGCCTGCTTGATGGCCAACGAATAGGCCTTGTGCAACGACCCGTAGATGTCGGTGTTGCCGTCGGCCTGAAGGTCGTCGGTGAAGGTGCGGATCTGGTCGAACGCTGCGGTCTTGTCGCCATCGGGGACGTTGACGACCGTCGCAGCTCCCGGCGTGGTGCTAAACGGAATGAGCGTCACGCGTTCGCGGTTGCGGAACTGCGCGAAGCCGCCCGACGTTGTCGTGTCCGCGCCGGCGAGATTCTTCAGCGCCGACTTGAGTTCGTCGAGCCTCGTGCCGTCCATCGACCCGGAGGTGTCGAGCACGAACAGAGTCTGCGCTGGCGCGCGAGCGGTATCCAGGTAGGTCGAGATGAGCGTGTTCGCGACATCCAGGGTGTTCGGGAACGGCGTTTCGAACAGCACGCCGGTCGGGAAGATGTTGCCCGTGTCGACGCCGGGCACTCCCGGCCTGCGGTGCGTCTGGTCGACAATTTCTTTCTGGATCGCTGGCGTGGTCAGCCAGTTCGTCAGCTTCGTGAAGAGCGGACGTTTGGATGCCGCGGCCGAGGTCAGCAGCGTCAGCGGGTAGTCACTCGTGACGACGCCATCCGTCGGTCTGATGATCGTCAGTGGCTGGCCACCGGGCTTCAGACCGAGCAGCACGGACTCGTAGTTGACGATGCCGTCGACGGACGTGGGATCGGCCGTGAACTTGTTGGCGAGGAATCCGGATGACCCCGCCGTGAGTTTCTGGCCGGAGAAGAAGCTCGCGAGCTGCGGCTCGACGCTCGTGATGTTCTGCGTCGTGAGAGCCGAACCGGTGCCAGACAGCGCGGTCGCGACAGAAACGAGGGCGCTGAATCCGGAGTTGGATGCCGCGGGGTTCGTCATTCCGTAGGTGAACTTGCCCGCGGATGCCGCCTCGGCGAGCTGCGCCCACGTTGGGGCCTTGGTGTCCCAGCCGAGGGTGTGCGCGATCGACGGGCGCAGGCCGAAGACGACGGGCGAACTCATGATCTTCACGCTCGTGCTGATGGCCGAACTCGCCCCGGGCAACAGTGACAGGTACCGGTTGTTGGGGAACCAGGTCGCGTCGAACTTGCCTTTGGTCTCGCCGGATGCGACGTCGGTCGTTCCGTCAATCGTGCCGATGTAGCTGAGCTCGACGTCGACGCCGATCTGCTGCTCCGCGGTCTTCAGAATGGGCAGCATGTCTGCGACCTCGCTACCGGCGAGAATGCGCAGAACCTTCGGCCCGTCCTTGATGGTGCCCGAGTTCGTCGACGGTGGCGGCGTCGTCGAGATGCACCCGGTCAACGCGAGCGCTGCCGCGGCCATGACCGCGACGACGGCAAGAGTGCGCCTCATGTCAGGACGTCGCATCCGGCTTCGCGCGGTCGAGGTACGCCTGCGCTTCGGTGAGGTGGGTCTGCAGTGCGCTCACGGTCTGACCCATGGTCTGGACGGCCTGCGCCTTGTAGGTGTCAAGCGCATTGATCGTGTCGTAGATGTTCTGGAACGCTGTCTCGAGCGAGGCGAGACTGATCGTGGCAGAGCTCGACTGCTCGGAGATCGCGGCGGACTGCGTCTTCAGCATCTGCGACGTAGCGACGATGAGGTTCGACGTCGTCGTGTTGAGCGCCGTGATCTGGTCGAGAACGAGCTTCTGATTCGCGAGCGCCTGTGCGACGATGACCGCCGTGCGCAGCGCAGAGATGGTTGTCGTCGTTGCGCGCTCGACGCCCTTGATCAGCTCGACGTTGTTCTTGCGTACGACGTCGAGCGCGAGGTAACCCTGCGCGCTGACCGCGAGCTGCGTGAGCAGGTCCTGGTGCTTCTGGCGAATGGTGAAGAGCAGGTCTGAGGTCAGGGCGTCGGCCTTTGCGGCATCCGTCGTCCTGATCGTGGCGATTTCTTCGACCAGCTGCGAGTCGAGAGCGCCGGTGAGCACCGCGTACTCCTGCAGCTTGTTCATGGTGTCCCAGAGGCTGGCCTTCTCGCCCTCGATTGCCGCGTTGTCTTTCATCAGGCCGTCCTGGCCATTCTGGAGAGCGGTGATGATCTTGTTGAGCTGCGTCTGCGCCGACTGGTACTTGGCGAAGTAGCTGCGGATCTTGTCTCGGAACGGCAGCATGTTCAGAATGGCGTGGCCGAACCCGCCCTCCGCCTTGCTCGGGTCGAGGTCTTCGATCTGGAGGCGCAGCTTAACGAGGGTGTCTGCGACCTGGCGCTGCGCATCTCCGTCGTCGCCCGCCCCCTTCGCTGCCGCGAGTGCTGCGACCGGGCGCTGCAACATCCGGTTGCTGACGGCCGCTGCACTGCGGATGTCGTCCTGTCCCATGACGGCGACGTCGTTGACCTTGGCGATGAACTCAGGCGAGCGCGGGTCCTTGTTCACGACATCGGCGAGGAACGCCTTCGCCTTGTCGGCGAGCTCGGCGGAGCGAGCGGCGTCGACCGGGAGCATGGATGTCGCCTGTGCCGGACCAATGTCGGGAACCGCTGCCGGCGGAGTCAGCACGAGATCGGACTGCACGGTTGGCGCGACGGCGACCGTTGTGCCAGGTGTGGATGGCGCGGGAGTTGAGAGATCGAGCGATGAGTCAGCCATGATGGTGCTTCCTTGTCTCGGTGTTTGCGGTCGACGTATTGGTTACGGGGTTGGGGTGGGCTCTGGCGCGTCGTATTTCGCGCTGATGCTTTCGATCATCGACTCGAGCGTTTCGTAGCTTGGTGGATCGATGACATTGACGGGCAGGGTTGGAACTGCCAGGTTGTGCGCCTTCAACTGCGCGGTGAAGACCGCGGGGTTTGCCGGCCGAAATCCGTACAGCGCGGCGAGCTTGGCGAGACGCGGGTCGTTCACCAGCAACTGTCCGACCTTGGTCCCAGCTGCCGTGAGCGGGACGACGGTGTGCTTCGAGAAAACATCCGGGTCTGGGTACATCAGAACCATGTCCTTGGTGATGGCGCTTGACTCTGTCGCGCTCATCTCCTGCCCAAGGTACTGCGCCTCGTAGATCATCACGAGGGGCTTTGAACCGATCCCCTGCGACAGGTAATCGTTGAACGGTTCTTCGGACGATGATGCCGAGAACCCCTGTTCGAGGAACAGGTTGCCCACGGGGTTGATGACCGAAGACTCCTCGGCCGGCGAACTGACGACGTTGTTCCCGTTCTGCACGTACGAGGCAATGGACAGGTACATGGCCGCCGAGTTGGACTGGCGGATGTCCGTGCTCGAGATCAGCATGCTCCGCGAGCTGTTGTATGCGGCAGAGGCGCCCGGCAGGTCATTCCAGCGGGTGCCCTTGGCGGCGGCCTTCAGATATGCGGCCATGTTCAGGTGCCAGATGCCGTCCGCATCCTGGCTCGCGATTCCGGCGCTCTTCAGAATCTGCACGATCGGCTTGAATGTCGCGATCGCCATCGGCGAATAGAACGGCGCGAACACCGTGGACTTGCCGGTCTTCTGTTCGATCTTCTCCGCCGCCGGCGCAGATGACGGGAATACGAAATCGACGTGCTTCAGATCGACGGATGTCGCGATCTGGCGCGACCCCGCCGTGGTCACCTGAACGTTCAGACCTTCTGAGGCGAAGATCTTCTTGACTTGTGGGTCGGCGAAAAATGGCGCCTTCTCTGAACCGATTACTCCCGTCACGAGAGTGAGGCCACTGGAGTCCTTACCGGTGGCTTTCGTTCCGTTGTCTGCGGCTGAACGCCCAATCAGGACGGCGGCGACGATGCCAGCGATGAGCACCACGGCAAGCCCGATGCCGATGGCGCGTTTCGCAGTTGAGTTCATGATCTGCGCCAGACTATTGGGCTTTGATGCTCACCAACAGTCAGAACGGAGGTCGATACGAACTGTTCACTTTGGGCGTAGTGCTAACGCGGATCCCTGCCGGTGATGGCGAGCAGGCGATACTGCAGCGGAGCGTTTTCCTCGAGGTCAACCGGCTCACTGTAGAGGCCGGTCGCAGCGAGCGTTTCGCGTTGTGGTTCGAAGATGGTCCAGGTCGCTTCGACGAGCAGGTCGTCGAGATGTTCGTCGGAGTGTGTTGCTCGCGCCATGTCCCAACTGTGGATGGTGACATCCGCCACCTGCTCCTTCAGGTAGTCGATCATCTCGACCGTGTCGTAGGAAAGTTGAACGGAGGTCTCGAACGGAGCGCACTCCCACGCATCGGTCGCGATGCGCGACCACTTGCGCTACTCCCCCAGCAGGTCGTTGAAATCGAGCTGGTCGAGAGTGTCTCCGACCTCCTCGATCGTCTTGCCGTCGAGCAGAAGCGGAACCCACTGCTGCTCCCGAATCACGTGGATGGCGAGATCAGCAACATCCCAGTCCGTGTCCGGCGTCGGGGCGTGCCAATCGGTCACTGCCTCAAGTCGACGCCCGAACTCCTCGTGTGCACGAATCTGCAGGTTGAGCCAGTCGAAGTCCATGCCTCAACGATAGTGGCGGGCAACCCCGCGCGCCGAGACCACTGCCGCTGCTCCTTCCCGTTCAGCGTCCGTCGACGAATGTGGCGAGTGGATGGCCGATCTCGACGATGTACGTGGAGAGCATCTCGCCAGTGCCCTCGCCGACATCGATGGCGTTGTGGGGCGTGCCCGGCGGGATCAGGAAGCCCTCGCCGGCCTGCAGTGTGAGGGTCTCCTGGCCCTCGACCTCCATCTCGACGGTGCCAGCGACGATGTAGCCCACCTCCTCGCCAGGATGGGTGTGCCAGCCGGACTCGACGCCGGACGGGATCTCGGTGCGAACCTGCACGATTTCGCGGCCCGGGATCGAGGATGCTTTGTGCTGCACCTCCGTGCGGTGCAGTTTTGCAGCGAGCTCGTCGCCCGATCCTGCTTCGGTCATTTGCTGACCGCCTTGAGCGCCGCGAAAATTACGTCGGCTACGGCGGCTGGCTGCGCAATCATGACCACGTGTGAGCCTTCGAGCTCCACAATTTCCGCACCCGCCCTTTTCGCCATCGAGAGCAACACGTCGGTGCCGGCCGCTTTGTCTCCGGTCGCGACGACCGACCAACTCGGCAGAGTCTTCCACGCCGGCGGCCCCGACTTCTCTTCGAATGCAGACGCGGCAACCGGTCGTTGCGACGCCCCGAGAACGCCGGCGACGCCCTCCGGCAGATCGCTGGCGAAGACCTGATAGAACGCGCCGGGGTTCACATACAACTCAACCCCCATGGTTCCGTCCGGCAGCGGAAACTCGTTTTGCACGAGCGCCGGGCCGAGCGCACTGTCGCGCGAGGTGCCTTCGATCTCGCCGAGCACCTCGTTTTCGTCTGGCGCGAAGCCGGACACGTAGACCAGGCCGACGACGTTCGAAGCGTTCGAGGCCGCGTTGGTGATGATCGCACCGCCATAGGAGTGGCCCACCGCGAGCACTGGCCCGTCAATTTGCGCCAACACCCGTGCGATGTAGGC
>DASXNG010000103.1:0-3887 GCA_036495225.1 Galbitalea sp. | reverse complement strand
GCGGCGATGAGGACCATGACTGTGACAGACAATACGTACTTCATCCTGGACTCCCTTTCGTCCTGCTAACTGATTCCCGTGCGGTCGCCCTCATCAGCGGCCGACCACGAGCGCTCCGATTTTCTGCTGCTGCGCCGCTGTATGGCAAGTGCGCACGAATGACTACTCTGCTCGTCCTGGATGCGCAGAGAGGCCGAGCATGGTGATCGAAACGCCACAGACTTGGCAGGATCGGCAACAGGCTTCAGAATCACAGTAGCGAGTCCAACTCGCACGTCTGAGACACTACGATGTCTTTCGGTGGCTGGCGGCCCGCAAGCCAGCCTTCGCCATCTTCGACCGAGCATGGGCCGCCCGAGGCCGAACGGCTCGCGCGTTGGCTTCGGTCGCCCGGGCCGCGTAGAGCGTCTCGATGTTTGCCGAGGCCACAGACAACACCAGCGATCGTGCGTTCGTATTCGGCCGGCGCGGACAGAAGAAGGCGTCGGACGCATTCCACAACACGAAGACTCGCGTGACCTGTGAGTTGGCCCGGTAGTTTACGACGATATAGTTCTCTCCGCGGATTTGTTTGGACTGATTGATCGTCAGGCCAGAATTCTTGGCGATCTTAACCTCCCACTCGTGTCCAGTGCGTTTCAGATCGCAGTGTCCATCTCCTTTTGAAAAGGACGGGCAATGTTGGACGATCGCCGCTTCGATCTTTTCTGAGAGGTCGCGTGCGATCACGCCTGGGGACGGCGCTGTGAAGCCGTACGCTTGGAAAATAGGCGCGATGTCGCCGTACAGATTCTTCAACTTCGTAAACGCAGATTGGACCGCCAGGACGATGCCGGCTCGTTCATCATCGGTGAGCGCCGCCGAAGTAGGGCTGGAGACCACTTGGCCACCCTACCAGACTCGCGACTTCTGTGGCGCCTCTCACCTCACCTACGCCGCAAAATGATTTGCAACAACGCGCAGGTACATGAAGAGCTACCGCTCCCGGGTCCCAACGATTGCTTGCAGAGTCGTTTGCGAGCGATGAAGACGATATTTGAGCCGACCTGAATCGGTACAATTGCGGCGATGGGTTCAACGCCAACATCGCGCTCAAGGCAAGCGAAGCGCGACCAGCGAAGTCAAGCGCATCTCTCGAACGCGCGGGCACGCTCGAGGATGCCTCGCGTCGCGGCGTTCGCAATTGCATTGGCCGCATTGGGGGCCTACGCCAATGGCCTGTCAGGGCCCTTCGTATTCGATGACTTCGCGACGATCGTCGGCAACGATTCCATCCGTTCTCTGGGGCCCTTGTCCTCGTTACTTCAGCTGCCCCGAGAAGTGCCAACCGCCGGACGTCCGTTCGTCAATGCTACTTTTGCGTTCAACTATGCCATCGGCGGTTTAAGCGTTCGCGGTTATCACGTCGCCAATGTCCTTATTCACGTGCTCTGCGCTCTTCTCGTGTTCGGCATTGTGCGAAGGCTCATGGTGGCGCCGCCGTTCTCGAAGTGGTTCGGTGATTGCTCGTTGGAGGTTGGGTTCGCCGTTGGGCTTCTGTGGGTGCTCCACCCGTTGAACACAGAGGCGGTGGACTATGTGACCCAGCGCACCGAGTCGCTCATGGCGCTCTTTTACTTGAGTTCTGTTTATGCCCTGCTGCGTGCGCGAGCCGGCGCCGACCGAGTCTGGTCGGCCGTCGCGATTGGAACCTGCGCCTTGGGCATGACCTGCAAAGAATCGATGGTCACGGCACCGATTGCGATCTTCTTGTGCGACTGCACAGTCTCCCAGAACTCCTGGCGAATTGTCGCCCAGACCCGGTGGCGCTTCTACCTCGCGCTCTGCAGCACATGGATCATTTTGGCGCTGCTAGTCGGTTCGGGGGCTCGTTCCTACACGGCCGGTTTTTCAGCGGGAGTGAGTTCTTGGGTCTACCTGCTCAATCAGTCGGTCATGATCGTTCACTACTTGAAGCTGGCTATTTGGCCACAGTCTCTCGTTGTCAACTATGGTTTGCCAAAGACGCTTGCTCTGTGGGCGGTCACACCATACGTCGTGACGGTTTGCGCGCTGTTGGGATTGACCGCTTGGGCTTCGATTCGACGCTCACCAACCGCTTTGGCTGGCGCTTGGTTCTTCCTCACGCTGGCACCTACGTCAAGCATTCTTCCCATCGCGACCGAGGTCGGCGCAGAGCGACGAATGTACCTGCCGCTCGTCGCCGTGATCGTCCTTGCGGTCAGCGGAGCGATTGTGGTGTGGCGTTGGGCCGCGAATCAAGCAATTGACCGCGTCCCAACTTGGTCGGGCGTGGTTGCATGGACGGGACTGGCCGCCGTGGCTCTGTCGTATGCTGCCGGCACCCGGGCCCGCAATCTGGAATACGCATCAAGTCTGATCCTGGCGGAAACGAACTTGGCGCGGTGGCCCAGCAGCGCCGCTCACAAGATGCTCGGCGTTGAGCTATCCGCAGCGGGCCTCCACGATCAGGCCATCGCTCAATTCCGCGATGCGAACGATTATCCTACGGGACAATTTCACCTCGCCATCGAACTCAACAGTGTCGGACGCGGCGACGAGGCGGCGACGCATTTTCTGCGTTTTATTGAGGATCAACGGATTCTGAGCGGCGTTACCGGAAGGCCAATGACCAGCGAGGTCGGTACGGCTTGCAAGGAATTGGGCCGTCTCTATTTGAGCGCCGGACGCTGGGCGGAGGCCGAAGGCCAACTGCAATTCTTGCTGACGCTGACACCCGGTGATCGTGAAGCACGTGAGCTATTGACGGAGGCCGCGCTTCAGCGCGGTATCGAACAAGCGTCCTCTGGACACGGTGTCGATGCCACAGAGTCCTTTCGGCGAGCCACGGATGCCGACCCTTCAAATGCGGCGGCGCAGATGAACCTCGTACTCGCGTTGCTGTCGTTTGGCGGAAACCCGCAAGAAGCTGTTGATCATGCACAACAGGCGGTCTCGATGAGACCGAATGATCCCACAGCGCTGGAGCTCCGTGGACGCGCATTCGAATACGACCAGCAGTGGAATCGCGCACAGGAGGACTTTCTCAAGGCGGTTGAGCTTCGTCCAAACTATTCTTTGGCGCTGCAGGGCTTGGTTCGCGCGAGGTCACACGTAGCCGCGAGATAGCGGAGAGCCGCCAGCACGTTCGTCGCAGTGTCATCTGATCAATGCTGACGCCAGCCTCAAGGGTCCGGCCGCCTGCGCAAAATGCTGCGATTCCGTGCCCCCGTTGCAGTCGGCGAGCCCGGCGGCTGTTCAGACCGGACAGGCCGACGACGCTCAGTTCGGGACGAGGGCACGGTGCGGTGTCTTGCGCCCGGCGATGGGCCGTCGTGGACGGGGGCTCGCGGCGAATCGTTGTCCGTCGTCGTGCTGATAACTCCACGAATGACGTTCGTGCGGTCCTTTTCCGATGTTCCATTCAGTCGTTCCGAACATTTCGGATCGCGGAATTGGCCGACTGCCGCGACGATCCCCGCACGGTACCGATCTAAAATCGGCCGCGGAGTCACCGCATGGCAGACGAGCACCCCGCCCCGCCGCAACCTCGAAGCTGTCCGCTCGTGGCCGAAGAGGACCTTCGCGTCGTATCTGGAAGCCCGACTACGTTCATACTTCGCGGAAAGAACGCGGGTGCGGGCAGGTACGTTGGCGGACTCTCTTGCGCTGCCTTCACCTCCATCATCGCGTTGTGCTTGCTGTTCATCACATCGTTGTTGCACGCCACTGCTTCGACATCATCGCCTGCCTGTCTTGGGCTCTCGCTGTCGGTGGAGAGCCTGAAGCCGGCGGAATATGAGTTTCGCTTCATCATCCGCAACGATTCGACCAAACCGGTCACGTTATTCAATTGGTCCATTCTAGACGCCAAGGTGTCCCGCAAG
>DASXNG010000102.1:0-8749 GCA_036495225.1 Galbitalea sp. | reverse complement strand
CTCGCGACATCCTTGCCCGTCGTCTTTGGCGGCCGACCGGCCGGACACGAAGGACCGAATACTCACATCGTCGACGTCGACAACGTCGCCGCGGCCGAGACCGCCACCCGATACCTGATCGACCACGGTCGCAGGGCGCTCGCCACGATCGCGGGGCCGCAAAACATGTCAGCCGGAATTGACCGGCTGGACGGCTGGCGGCGTGCCGCGGAGTTCGCCGGACTGGATGTCAGCCACGTCGAATACACCGACTTCTCCGTCGGCGGCGGAGCCGATGCGATGCGCCGACTCCTCGCGAGCGGCGCAACGTTCGACGGGATCTTCGCGGCGTCCGCACAGATCGCATCCGGTGCGCTCGACGTACTTCGCGAGCGTGGAATCTCCGTGCCTCGGGATGTCGCATTCACCACGATCGACAACGATCACTATGCGCAGAACTCGATCCCCAAACTGACGACCATCGAACAGCCGACCGTCGAGCAGGGCGGCAAGATGGCCGAGACGCTGGTGCGCCTGATCTCTGGCGAGGATGTCGAACGGCTCACGATCATGCCGACCAAGCTCATCGAGCGCAACAGCGTCTAGTCTGACACTGTGTCAGAGGTCATCCAGAACCAGGAACTCGAGCGCTTCGAACTCGTCGAAGACGGTGACATCGCCGGATTCAGCGAGTACAAGATCGTCGGCAACGAGATCATCTTCACCCATACCGAGATACTCGGCTACGACCGCGAGCGCGGCCTCGGTTCCCGTCTGGTGCGCGAGGAGCTCGACCAGGTGCGCGAGCACACCGACTACCGCGTTGTCGCGCAGTGCCCGTTCGTTGCGCACTGGCTGGCGGGACATCCCGACTATCAGGACCTCTTGTCGCGGTAGTTGCCTAGGCTCGGTCGATCCGAGCGACGCGTCGCAGAAGCAGCCCGTCAAGCAGGTCCGTCGGGAGGCTCTGCCCCTCGCGCAGGTGAATTGAGCCCTTGGTGGTTTCGAGTCCGAGGCTGGTTATGGGTTCGGCGAGTTCCCCAAGGCTGCTGAACGGGTAAATCCCGATGTGATGCTTGGTACTCATCACGGCGAGCAGCCCCTTGCCTTTGTAAAGGAGCGCGGGCATGGCGTAGCTGACACCTTCGACAGCCTCAGGCACGACACCGCGTGCGTGCGAATAGATCTCCGCAATTCGCGAGCGTTCCGGCTCGGCCAGGCTCGCAACGTAGCTTTCGACTTCTTTGGCCATGCTTCAGTCTCCCGCCGCGATCGAGCGCTACTCGATGACCCGGTAGTCGAGGAGCAGGTGGCCCGTCGGCGATATGGAGCTCTGCAGCAGCGCGAGCCGGATCGGCGGCAACCCGTCAAGAAGCCTGCGCCCGACGCCGGCAATCCTCGGCGCAATGACGAGCCTCAGTTGATCGACGACGCCTGCGGCCAGCAGAGTCTGCGCGACCGAGATGCTGGCGTGCACACCGATGTCGCCGCCGGGTTGGTTTCTCAGATTTCGAACGAATTCGACCAGTCCACCGTCCACCGCACTCGCGTTGGCCCACTCTCGGTCGAGCGGCACCGACGTCGCGACATACTTTGTCACCGAATTGATGAACGTCGCGAACGGTTGGATCTCACTGCTCGGCCAGAACGCGGCCCACTCTTCGTAGCTTCGACGGCCCAGGATGACGCTGTCCTGTGGTGCGATCACGTTGGCAAGGTTGGCGTCCATCACGTCATCCCACTCGGTGAGGAATCCATCGGGGTCCTCGGCGACACCATCGAGAGACAGCAATTCGTAGACGACGACTTTTCGCATAACCCGTCAGCTCCAATCAGTCGGACACGTCCACCGGGACCAGCCCGTAGTACCCGTCGAATTATCTTCGCAGCACTAACGGCTCAGCGGTGAAGGTGATTTCAACTCCGTCCACCGGTTGGTGAGATTGGGTTGACAACGACTGCCTCTCATTTGTTCGGCAAAAGGTCTTGGACGCGGCTCCAGGATGGGCGCACGATATTCGCATGACCACCTATGCGCTACCACAGGCCCACCCTCACCATCATCACGGTTGGTGGTGGAAAACACTGACCATTGGGCTCGTGCTCTGGGTCGTGACCGTGGTTGTCACGGCTTTGACCCAGAACACGAACCTCGTGCCAACGGTGATCCTGCTGGGCAGCTTCCTCGTCCCCTTCACCGTGGTCATGTTCGCCGTGGAACGTGTCACTGGATCGATCAGCACGCTGCAGCTCATCCTTGCTTTCTTCATCGGGGGAATCTGCGGAGTTCTCGGCGCCTCTCTCCTGGAAGCGAATCTTCACACCAGCCTTCTGCTTTACGTGACGGTCGGCTTCATCGAGGAGTTCGTGAAAGGGGCGATCCTCGTGATCCTCGCCTGGCGAACGGTCCCGAAGACGGCGGTCCAGGGTGCCCTCATGGGCGCCGTCGTGGGAGCCGGCTTCGCAGCGTTCGAGTCGGCCGGTTACGCATTCAACGCGGCGCTCGGTACCGGCGGCATCAATCTGGTGGCGTTACTGCAGACAGAGGTGCTCCGAGCCGTGCTCTCTCCGGTTGGGCATGTCTTGTGGACGGCGATTCTGGGGGCCGTCATCTTCGGTGTCGCCAGGCATCGCCCGCGCTTCCGCTGGTCATTCCTCATTTTGCCCGCCTACGTCGCCGTCGCACTCCTTCACGGCTTGTGGGATTCGATGCCCGATATCAGTGCCTTCGTCGCTCTTCTTGTGACCGGCGGGGTAGCAGAGGAACTTCGGTACGGGTTCCTGCCCGCCAATGTCGCCGCCTCGGCCTCCGCGCTGGCGACCGTTCTCTACGTTATTGGCCTCGCCCTCGTCGCCGCGATCGGTGTCGTCACCCTCATTCTGATCCTCCGTCACTACCGCCTCGCCGATCGCAGACTCGGGCTTGATGAGCAGGCGCCGGTGGCCGCAAACAATGTCCCACCAGAACCAGAACAGGAGAACCACCCATGAATCAGAAGATCGCGTTCCTCGGCCTCGGCCGGATGGGCCGCCAACTTGTCGCGCACCTCATCGAGGACGGCCTGGATGTGACGGTGTGGAATCGCAGCGTCGGCGCGGCCGAGCAAGTAGCGGCAACCGGAGCGACGCTCGCAACAACCGCTGCCGATGCCGTGCGTGATGCGGACGTCATCATTACCGTGCTCTTCGGTGCAGATGCGATTCGCGATGTGATCGTGGATGGCGCACTCTCGTTCGCCTCGAACGCTACCTGGATCGACGTCACGACCATCAGCCCCGCCGAGGCCACCGGGTTCGAGACCTGGGCACATGACCACGAGCTCCGCTACGCGTACTCTCCGGTGATCGGTTCGCTTGGCCCTGCGGCTCAGCGGCAGCTCGGGGTGTTGATTGGCGGAACGGATGACGCCGTCGCAATCGCCCGCCCGATCGTCTCGCGCTGGGCCGACCCAGCTCGCCTGACCATGTACGACGAGCCACGCAAAGCATCCGCCGGCAAACTGGTTGCCAATGTGGCCGTCGCCGTCACCATGCAGGGGCTGATCGAGGCGCTCAGAATCGGGCGGTCGGGCGGACTCAGCGCCTCCGAGGTCATCGAGCGCTTACAGGACAAAACCACGCTGGCGATGATCGCGAGCTTGAAGGGCCCCACGGTGCTGAATGGCAGTTATGCCGACACGCAGTTCTCTCTAGACGCACTCGCGAAAGACGCCCGCCTGATGATCGAAACTGCCACAGAACCCCTACCGGCACTCACGGCGGCACTTGAAGCCTTCGTGACCGCACAACGCCAAGGTCGTGGCGAGGATGATTTCTCCGTCATCGCCGCGGGGGACACGGGGACGACATAAACCCACGCAATGCGCGCATCATCGAAGTAGAGGAAATCGTAGGAGAGAACACCATGACAACAGTCGCCGACACCATTGTCGAGATCCTTGAAGATGCCGGAGTGGAGCGCGTCTACGGGTTGCCCGGTGACTCACTCAACGGGTTCACCGATGCGCTCCGGCGTGCGGGCAACATCACCTGGGAGCACGTCCGTCACGAGGAGGCCGCTGCCTTCGCGGCATCGGCAGACGCCGCGCTGACGGGAAATCTGGCGGTGTGCGCGGGCAGCTGCGGCCCAGGCAACCTGCATCTCATCAACGGTCTCTTCGACGCCAATCGCAGTCGTGTTCCCGTACTCGCGATCGCCGCACAGATTCCCGGACCCGAGATTGGCAGCACGTACTTCCAGGAAACGCATCCGCAGGAGCTGTTCCGTGAGTGCAGCGTCTACACCGAGCTGGTGAGCAACCCCGAGCAGCTGCCTCGGCTGCTGGAGATCGCGATGCGTGCCGCGGTCGAGCAGCGGGGCGTTGCCGTGCTCGTTGTCCCGGGCGAGATTTTCCTGAAGGACAGCAATGGGCGCCGCAAGTCGGTGCCCATCCGGCAAGCACCGCGGGTCACGCGGCCGGGCGACTCGGAACTTCAGGCTGCCGCTGACCTGCTCAACTCAGCGAAGAAGGTGACTATTCTCGCTGGCGCCGGAACTGAAGGAGCGCGCGAGCAGGTGCTCGCCATCGCAGAGAAGCTGAAGGCGCCCATCGTGCACGCGCTGCGAGGCAAGGAGTTCATCGAATACGACAATCCATACGACGTCGGGATGACCGGACTGCTCGGCTTCTCGTCCGGCTATCGGGCGATGGAGAGTTGCGACGCACTTCTCATGCTCGGCACGGATTTTCCGTACCAGCAGTTCTATCCGTCGAAGGCGAAGATCATCCAGGTCGACATCCGTGGCGAACACCTTGGCAGGCGTACTCCGCTCGACCTCGGATTGGTCGGCAGCGTGAAGGACACGGTTGACGCGCTGGTTCCGTTGCTCGAGAACCGAACAGACAGCAAGCACCTCGAAGCGTCCCTTGGCCACTACGTCAAAGCCCGAAAGGGCCTCGACGACCTGGCGGACAACGATCGCAACCGCACCCCGATCCACCCCCAGTACGTAGCAAGGCTGATCAGCGAGTTGGCGAGCGACGATGCAGTTTTCATTCCGGATGTCGGCTCACCCGTCGTCTGGGCGTGCCGTTACCTCCAAATGAACGGCTCCCGTCGACTGATCGGGTCGTTCTCCCACGGAACGATGGCGAACGCGCTTCCCCACGCCATCGGCGCTCAGTCGGCGTTTCCGCAGAGACAGGTCGTTGCACTGGCGGGGGACGGCGGGCTCGCCATGTTGCTCGGCGAACTTCTGACGCTTCGCCAGAACAAGCTGCCGGTCAAGATCGTGGTTTTCAACAATTCGTCGCTCAACTTCGTCGAACTCGAGATGAAGGCTGCGGGATTCGTCAACTACGGCACTGCCCTCGACAATCCGAACTTTGCCGACATTGCCAAAGCGGTCGGACTCTTCGGCCAGCGGGTTGAGAAGCCAGACGACCTCGAAGGTGCGCTGAAGGCCGCCTTTGCCCACGACGGACCGGCACTGGTCGATGTCGTCACCGCGCGCCAGGAACTCTCCATCCCACCGGCCATCACGGTCGAGCAGGCGAAGGGTTTCACCCTCTATGCCATTCGCACGATCATGTCCGGTCGCGGCGATGAGCTCGTAGACCTCGCGGACACGAACGTGCTCCGACGTTTGTTCAGTTGACCGACCGTGCCGAGTCGCACTGTACTGACGACCGTCCGATCGGGCGTTCCCTAGCGCAACGTATGTAACGCCGGCCCAAGTACTCTTGGCACCCTGCCGCAGAGCGTTTGTTCGTGTGATTATTTAGCGGACTCGTCTTGCCAGGATTGGCTGAACGCTCGCGCCCGCATACGTCGTGACGGGCGCCGACTATCGACGCTGTAGTCGTCCGGCAATCCAAGAGCGCGATTTATCGCTACCCTCGCTGCGTGCGCGCGGCGGGAGATAGTGTCCAGCGGCGAGAGTTACAACTCCCTCCGCGGGAACGTTTCTCCCGCCGGCGGGTGCAATAACTCCCGCCACCGCGCAGCAGCATCGCGGTTGGACACAAAAAATCCGCCCCCGTAGAAGCCTGGGAGGCGGGACCGTGGCTCCGACGGACGTCCTTGTCTCGACTCTCGCGATTTCTAGTTCGGAATGTCAAGCGTGATCTTGCCCGCGAATCGAGCGGACGCGGCATCCTCGTCGTGAAAATCACGGTCTGGGCTGTGCGCGGGCACGGGAAGAACCGCCTGGCGCTCCAGTTCGATGACGGCCTCGTGCCTGGTCGGCGCGAAGACCTCCTCGATCACGCCGAAGAGGCCGCCGCCGTGGCCGCCCCTGATCTTGCGCTTCCTCTGCTCGGCCATCACGGCACCCGGTAGAGCCAGTCTTCTGTTCCGAATTTCTCTGCGACCAGTTGCTCGGCCCGGTCGCGCTCTTCCTGGGTGATCTCCCCTGGTTTCGCTCCGTAGAGTTTCGTGAATGTCGCGATCAGCGTGTTGATGACTTCCTCGCGCGAGAGGCCCGTCTGGCTGCGCAGCGGATCGACGCGCTTGTTGGCGCTCTTGGTGCCCTTGTCGCTCATCTTCTCGCGACCGATGCGCAGCACCTCGACCATGCGGTCGGCGTCCATGTCATAGCTCATGGTCACGTGGTGGAGCACGGCCCCCGTGCCGAGCCGCTTCTGGGCTGCACCGCCGATCTTGCCTTTGGAGCTCGTGATGTCGTTGAGCGGTTGGTAGAACGCGTCGATGCCCAGTGATCGCAGCGCGACGATTACCCACTCGTCCAGGAATGCATAGGAGTCTGCGAAGCTCATGCCCTGCACCAGGTCCGCTGGCGCATAAATCGAATAGGTGACGACCGAGCCCGCCTCCATGAACATTGCGCCGCCACCGCTGATGCGACGAACAATCTCGAATCCATATTTCTGTGCATTCTCGAGGTCGACCTCGTTGCGCACAGACTGGAAGCTGCCGATGACGACAGCCGGGTTGTCCCACTCCCAGATGCGCAGCGTCGGCCCGCGGCGACCCTCACCGACCTCCTCTGCGAGCACCTGGTCGAGCGCCATCTGAAGCTGCGGGCGCTCGGACCCACTGTGGATGACCTGCCAGTCGTAGTCGTTGAAGCTGGTCGCGTGAGCGAGGGCGCGACGGATGGTGGTCGCGACAGCTTCCGGGGAGAACCCGAGCAAGACGGCATCCTTCGGCAGAGCGGCCTGGATTGCCTCGGTGAAGTGTTTGGCGTCCGAGTCTGCCGGAAGGCCGTTCACGGCCGTGTCAATCGACTCGAGCGCGGAGTCGGGCTCGAGGAAGAAGTCGCCAGCCAAGTGGAAGTTCTGGATGACACCGTCTTTGACATCGAGGTCGACAACGACCAGCTTGCCGCCAGGGACCTTGAATTCGCCGTGCATGCTCCCAGCTTAAACTTGTTAGCCGGCGACGGTCGGTCAGACGGTGGCAAGCCTTCCGTCGAGCCAGCCCACCAGGTCGGCGAAGACCTCGTCCTTGTTGGTCTCGTGGAAGATCTCGTGGCGCGCATCCTGGTAGACGATGAGCTCGACGTCTGTCAGCTTCGAGCGCGAGATGTACTTTTCGGCGAGAGTACGAACGCTCTTCTCTCCGCCAAGCGGGTCGTCGCTACCGATCGCGATGAGCAGGGGGATGTCCTTCTGGATGTTCTTGGTCGGCACACCGAAAAGACGCAGACCGTCGACCACGCCGAACAGCTTCAGCACGTCGGCGTAGAACGTCAACGGGTCATCGAGAAACGCCTGGGAGATTTTGGGATCCCGACTGAGCCACTCGTAGCCGGTGGTGCCAAGGTGCTTGTGCCTGGCATTGAGTTGGCCCGCGTTCATGCTCCCCGGCTGGCGGTACGCCGTTCCGGTGAGAATTGCCGCGTCGTAGTCGGCGGCGTGCTGGTTGAGCAGGGTCTGCACCATCAGCGAGCCCCAGCTGTGCCCGAGGATCGCAAGCGGGACATCCGCATTCTCGCGACGGGCGATAATCGTCAGCTCCCGGAGGTCTTCGATGGTGGCGCGCAAACCGCCCGGGCCGAGTTTGCCGAGCTTTGAGGCGTCACCGTTGTACTGCCCAAGTCCGGTCTGGCCGTGGCCGCGGTGGTCATCCGCGTAGACGGAGTACCCGGCTGCGACCAGCGCTTGGGCGAGGCCTTCGTAACGTCCGGCATACTCGCCGAGACCATGGGCAACCTGCACAACGCCTTTCGGACGTGCTGCGGCCCAGACGTAGTACTGAACCGTCACACCCTGCGCGTCGACGAACGAACTTTGGGTCTTTGGCACCGTACCTGTAGCCATGGCAGCCTCCTCGCTGAGGCAATGGTAGCGGTCAGGAATCATTAGCAAGGCTAATTTGTTATGCTAAGTAATCATGACTCTTGACGACCAGGAAATTCGGCTCACGATCCAGCGCCTCGCGCGGCGGATCAGGTCGATGCAGGTCGACGAGTCGGTCACCGAGGGCCAGCGCTCTGTGCTCTTCGCGCTCTTCAATCTCGGCCCACAGACGCTCGGCTCGCTCAGCGAGCACGAGCGCGTCACCCCTCCCAGCATGAACCGCACCATCAACGCTCTTGTGGAGTCCGGCTTCGTGACACGGGTCGGCGCACAGGATGACGGCAGAAAGGTCTCCATTGACCTTTCAGATGCCGGCCGCACGTTCATCAAAGAAACCAAGCGCAAGCGGGACGCGTGGTTCACCCAACAGCTCGCGGGACTCACCCCCGAGCAACGTTCGATCATCGACCAGTCGGCCACGATCTTGCGGGAAATCGCGGACTCGTGATCCGCACCTTCAAATCTCT
>DASXNG010000101.1:0-16038 GCA_036495225.1 Galbitalea sp. | reverse complement strand
GGCTTCGAAACGCGCTTGATGCCCACGATGGAGCGCTCACGGTTCGGGCCGTACTTCAGGTCGATGGTCAGGGTCTGGCCGACGCGTGCTTCCTCAACCTTCCACCCCGCGATGAAACCCTCGGTCTCGAGGATCTCTGCGATGTGGGTCTTGAGCTTGCTGTTCGGCAGCGACACGGTCTCGTGGTACGCCGAATTCGCGTTGCGCAGTCTGGTCAGCAGGTCTGCGACCGGATCTGTCATTGTCATGCGATTTGTTTCCTAATCTCGTCTGGTTTCGACATCCGCCAGCTCCTCAAGAGCACGATCCGGGTGCCGACCTATCCGATCGGTGGTGCTAGTTGGTTGGAGTGTTCTCCGCGGTGCGGAACGGGAAGCCAAGCGCCTTAAGCAGCGCGCGACCCTCGTCGTCGTTCTTCGCCGTGGTCACGACAGTGATGTCGAAACCGCGAACGCGGTCGATCTTGTCCTGGTCGATCTCGTGGAACATTGACTGCTCGTTGAGGCCGAACGTGTAGTTGCCGTGTCCGTCGAACTGCTTGTCCGAAAGGCCACGGAAGTCACGGATGCGGGGAAGCGCTAGTGACAGCAGGCGGTCGAGGAACTCCCATGCGCGGTCGCCACGAAGCGTGACGTGTGCACCAATGGGCTGGCCCTCGCGCAGCTTGAACTGTGCGATCGACTTGCGCGCTGCAGTGACCTGCGGCTTCTGGCCGGTGATCGCGGTGAGGTCCTTGACCGCACCGTCGATGATCTTGCCATCGCGGGCAGCCTCGCCGACGCCGGTGTTGACCACGATCTTCACGAGCCCGGGCACCTGGTGCACGTTCGTGAACCCGAAGTCTTTCTTCAGCTGGCCAGCGATCTCGCTCTGGTACTTCTGCTTGAGGCGCGGCTTGCCCAAAGAAGCAGGCACAGCGACAGTCGCCGAAGCAGTCTTTGTGTCGGTCATTACAGGTCCTCACCTGACTTCTTGGCGTAGCGAACGCGCACGGTCTTGCCGTTCGCATCCTTCTCTACGCGGAAGCCAATGCGTGTTGGCTTCTTGGTCTTGGGGTCGATCAGTGCGACGTTCGAGACGTGGATCGGCGCCTCGTGGGTTTCGACGCCACCGGTCTTGGTTCCGCGGTCGGTCTGGCCGACGCGCACGTGCTTCTTCACGAAGTTGATGCCCTCGACGGTGACACGGTTCTTTTCTGCGTCAACCCCGATGACACGCCCAGTCTTGCCACGGTCTCCACCGCGAGCCTGGGTCGCTCCGCTGATGACCTGAACCAGGTCACCCTTTTTGATGTTCGCCATGACTAAATGACCTCCGGTGCCAGCGAGATGATCTTCATGAACTTCTTGTCGCGAAGCTCGCGACCGACCGGTCCGAAGATACGGGTTCCACGGGGGTCGCCGTCAGCCTTGAGGATGACCGCGGCGTTCTCGTCGAACTTGATGTACGAGCCGTCCGGACGACGGGTTTCCTTCTTGACGCGAACGATGACCGCCTTGACGACGTCACCCTTCTTCACTGCGCCGCCGGGAATGGCGTCCTTGACGGTGGCGACGATGACGTCACCGAGTCCCGCGTAGCGACGGCCTGAGCCACCGAGCACGCGAATGGTAAGGATCTCTTTGGCGCCGGTGTTGTCGGCGACCTTGAGTCGTGATTCCTGCTGAATCATTGTTTTCTCCTGGTATCAAGTAGGCGCGGGCCTACTTGGCCTTCTCGAGGACTTCGACGAGACGCCAGCGCTTCGTCGAGCTCAGCGGGCGGGTCTCGTTGATGAGAACGAGGTCGCCGATGCCGGCGCTGTTGTTCTCGTCGTGGGCCTTGACCTTGGACGTGCGGCGGATGACCTTGCCGTAGAGCGGGTGCTTTACGCGGTCCTCGACCTCGACAACGATGGTCTTCTCCATCTTGTCGCTGGTGACGTAGCCGCGACGAACCTTGCGGTAACCGCGGGCGTTCTCGTCCTTGACGTCGTGGGCACCGTGCTCGTGTCCGGTCTCTGCTGCAGCTTTAATCTCAGCCATTACTTGGCCTCCTCAGCCGCTTCAGTGGTTTCTTCTGCCGCGGCGTCAGCGTCAACTGGTGCCTCGGTCTTCTTGGTCGTGGTGCGCTTCGCCTTGGTGACAGGCTCGAGCGGCACTGGGGTCGCCCGAATTCCGAGCTAGCGCTCACGGATAACCGTGTAGATGCGAGCGATGTCACGCTTGACTGCGCGCAGACGTCCGTGGCTCTCGAGCTGGCCGGTGGCCGACTGGAAGCGCAGGTTGAACAGCTCCTCCTTGGCCTTCTTCAGCTCGTCGAGCAGTTGTCCGTCTTCAAAAGTGTCGAGCTCGACAGGGGTCAGCTCCTTGGATCCGATCGCCATTATGCGTCGCCCTCCTCGCGCTTGATGATGCGTGCCTTGAGAGGCAGCTTGTGAATTGCGCGGGTGAGTGCTTCGCGAGCGATGGTCTCATTGACACCGCTCAGTTCGAAGAGCACGCGGCCCGGCTTGATGTTTGCGATCCACCACTCTGGCGAACCCTTACCGGAACCCATTCGGGTTTCGGCCGGCTTCTTGGTGATGGGACGGTCGGGGTAGACGTTGATCCAGACCTTGCCGCCACGCTTGATGTGACGGGTCATGGCGATACGAGCTGCCTCGATCTGGCGGTTGGTGACATATGCAGGCGTGATTGCCTGGATGCCGTACTCGCCGAACGAAACCTTCGTGCCACCGGTGGCCTGGCCGCTACGGCCGGGGTGGTGCTGCTTACGGTGCTTGACCTTGCGTGGAATCAACATGGTTAGGCCTCAACTCCCGCTGCCGCGGGGGCAGCCTCTGCACGCGGAGCACGACGGGGACGGTCGCCGTCACGGCCACCATCACGACGCTCCGGACGGGTCGACTTCTGGGATGCCTGCTCACGAGCAAGCTCCTTGTTGGTGATGTCGCCCTTGTAGATCCACACCTTGACGCCAATGCGACCAAACGTCGTACGAGCCTCGTAGAAGCCGTAGTCGATGTTGGCGCGCAGAGTGTGCAGCGGAACGCGGCCCTCGCGGTAGAACTCCGAACGGCTCATCTCGGCGCCACCAAGGCGACCAGAGACCTGGATACGAACACCCTTGACGGATGCCGTGCGCTGCGCGCCCTGCATGCCCTTGCGCATTGCGCGACGGAATGCGACACGAGCGGACAGCTGCTCTGCAATGCCCTGCGCAACGAGCTGCGCCTCGGCCTCTGGGTTCTTCACCTCGAGGATGTTGAGCTGGATCTGCTTGCCGGTGAGCTTTTCGAGGTCGGTGCGGATGCGCTCGGCCTCTGCTCCACGACGGCCGATGACGATGCCCGGACGAGCGGTGTGGATGTCGACACGAACGCGGTCACGCGTGCGCTCGATCTCGATGCGTGCAACACCTGCGCGGTCGAGCGACGTCTTGAGGAGGTTGCGAATCTTCACGTCCTCCGCGACATAGTCGCTGTAGCGCTGGCCGACCTTGGTCGAGTCAGAGAACCAACGCGACACGTGGTCGGTGGTGATCCCCAGGCGGAACCCGTACGGGTTTACTTTCTGGCCCATTACTTCTTCCCTGCCTTCTCGGCCTGCGAGTTGACGACGGCTTGGATCTCGTCGGGTGTCGCGACCTTGATGGTGATGTGACTTGTGCGCTTGAGGATCTGGAATGCGCGGCCCTGTGCACGCGGCTGGAACCGCTTCAGGGTCGTTCCCTCGTTGACGTACGCCTCAGAGATGAACAGGTCCTGCTCATCGAGGTAGCTGTTTGCGGCATCCGCCTTGACCCGTGCGTTCGCCATCGCGGATGCGACGAGCTTGTACACGGGCTCGCTCGCACCCTGCGGTGCGAACTTCAGGATTGCCAGAGCTTCTGTTGCCTGCTTGCCGCGAATCAGGTTGACGACACGACGAGCCTTGGTGGCAGTGACGCGGATGTGCTTGACACTCGCTTGCGCCTGAACCATTTCTCTACTCCCTTCGCCCCCGCGTTAGCGGCGACGACCTTTCTTGTCGTCCTTTTCGTGTCCACGGAAGGTTCGCGTCGGCGAGAACTCGCCGAGCTTGTGGCCAACTATGGTTTCGGTGATGAACACCGGAATGTGCTTGCGACCATCGTGAACCGCGATGGTGTGACCCAGCATCGCCGGGATGATCATCGAGCGGCGCGACCAGGTCTTGATCACGTTCTTGCTTGCGGCCTCGTTGGCGACAACAACCTTGCGAAGCAGGTGCTCGTCGACGAAGGGGCCCTTCTTCAGACTGCGTGGCATCTTCTTGACTCCTACTTACGCTTCTTGCCGGCGTTACGCCGACGGACAATGAGCTGGTCGCTTTCCTTGTTGGCGTGGCGAGTGCGGCCCTCTTTCTGGCCCCACGGCGTAACCGGGTGACGTCCACCTGAGGTCTTGCCTTCACCACCACCGTGAGGGTGGTCGACCGGGTTCATGGCGACACCACGAACTGTCGGGCGAACGCCCTTCCAGCGCATGCGGCCAGCCTTGCCCCAGTTGATGTTCGACTGCTCGGCGTTGCCGACCTCGCCGATGGTTGCGCGGCAGCGAACATCCACGTTGCGGATTTCGCCGGACGGCAGGCGAAGCTGCGCGTACGGGCCGTCCTTGGCAACGAGACGAACGGATGCACCGGCCGAACGTGCCATCTTGGCGCCGCCGCCCGGCTTGAGCTCGATTGCGTGGATAACGGTACCGACTGGGATGTTGCGCAGCGGCAGGTTGTTACCCGGCTTGATGTCGGCCGACGGGCCCGACTCGACGATGTCGCCCTGGTTGAGCTTGTTCGGAGCGATGATGTATCGCTTCGTGCCATCAACGAAGTGCAGCAGCGCGATGCGCGCGGTGCGGTTCGGGTCGTACTCAATCTCAGCGACCTTGGCGTTGACGCCATCCTTGTCGTTGCGCTTGAAGTCGATCACACGGTACTGGCGCTTGTGGCCACCACCGATGTGACGCGTCGTGATGCGGCCGGCGTTGTTACGGCCACCGGTCTTCGGCAGCGGACGCAGCAGGGACTTCTCCGGGGTCGAACGGGTGATCTCGGCGAAGTCTGCAACCGAGGAACCGCGACGACCTGGAGTCGTGGGCTTGTACTTACGAATAGCCATGATGTTTTCCTTGTGCCCTAGCCGACAGCGGTGAAGATGTCGATGGAACCGGACTTGAGGGTCACGATCGCGCGCTTGGTGTTCTTGCGACGACCGATACCGAACTTGGTGCGGGTCGCCTTGCCGGTGCGGTTGAGCGTGTTGACCGAGTCGACCTTCACGTCGAAGATCTTCTCGATGGCGAGCTTGATCTCTGTCTTGTTAGCGCGCGGGTCAACGACGAAGGTGTACTTGCCGTCATCGATCAGGCTGTAGCTCTTCTCGGAGACGACGGGCGCGATGATGATGTCGCGCGGGTCCTTGTTGGTCTGAGTCATGCGCTGACCTCTTCCTTGGACTTCGACTTGGAGGCTACGAAGGCCTCGAAGGCGGACTTAGTGAAGACGATGTCGTCGCTGACGAGAACGTCGTATGCGTTGAGCTGGTTGAAGTCGAGAACGTGAACGGATGCGAGATTGCGAACGCTCTTGCGCGAAACCTCGTCGTTGTAGTCGAGAACGATCAGCACGTGCTTGCTTGTCGCGATCTGGTCGAGCAGCGCGACTACTGCCTTGGTCGAGGGTGCGTCACCGAGGGCGAGCGACTCAACAACGTGCAGGCGGTCACCACGAGCGCGGTCCGAGAGAGCACCGAGCAGAGCTGCGGCGATCATCTTCTTGGGGGTGCGCTGCGCGTAGTCGCGCGGGTGTGGTCCGTGGACGATGCCACCACCGGTCATCTGAGGTGCACGGATCGAGCCCTGACGAGCGCGGCCGGTTCCCTTCTGCTTGAACGGCTTGCGGCCAGCACCCGAAACCTCGCCGCGGCGAAGAGTGTTGTGCGTGCCCTGGCGTGCCGCAGCGAGCTGCGCGACAACAACCTGGTGGATGAGCGGGACGTTGGTCTGGACGTCGAACAGGTTCTCGGGGAGCTCGACGCTGCCCGACTTCTTGCCCTTGACGTCAACCACATCAAGTGAGGTAGCCATAAGAACTACACCCCCTTCACTGCGTTGCGAACGAAGACGATGCGGCCACGAGCACCAGGAACAGCGCCCTTGACGAGCAGCAGACCCTTCTCGAGGTCGACCGAGTGAACCTTGAGGTTCAGGACTGTGACGCGGTCGCCACCCATGCGACCCGCCATGCGCATGCCCTTGAAGACACGGCTCGGGGTCGAGGATGCGCCGATGGAACCCGGCTTGCGGTGGTTGCGGTGCGAACCGTGCGACGAAGAAACACCCTTGAAGTTGTGGCGCTTCATGACACCGGCGAAGCCCTTGCCCTTGCTGGTGCCGACGACGTCGACCAGCTGGCCTGCCTCGAAGCGGTCAACGGCGAGCTCCTGGCCGAGTGCGTACTCGGAGGTGTCGTCGGTGCGCAGCTCGGTCAGGTGGCGGCGAGGCGTAACGCCCGCCTTGTCGAAGTGACCGGTCAGCGGCTTCGTGACCTTGCGTGGGTCGATCTGGCCGTATGCAATCTGCACGGCGCTGTAGCCGTCGACCTCAGGGGTGCGCAGCTGCGTAACGACATTGGGCGTGATCTCAACGACGGTGACAGGTACGAGCTTGTTGTTCTCGTCCCAGACCTGGGTCATGCCGAGCTTCTTGCCCAGCAGGCCCTTGGTTGCCTTAGTAGTAGACATGGCTTTCCTTTTACCGATCCCGCTACAGCTTGATCTCGATGTTGACGTCCGCCGGCAGGTCGAGACGCATGAGCGAGTCGACAGCCTTCGGGGTCGGGTCGATGATGTCGATCAGACGTTTGTGGGTGCGCTTCTCAAAGTGCTCGCGGCTGTCCTTGTACTTGTGAGGAGAGCGAATCACGACGATCACGTTCTTCTCGGTAGGCAGCGGCACCGGACCAACAACAGTCGCACCGGCACGGGTCACGGTGTCGACGATCTTGCGCGCCGAGCTGTCGATGACCTCGTGGTCGTACGACTTAAGTCGAATGCGGATCTTTTGTCCCGCCATGTCTGACTCTCTCTCTTCCTAAACGCTGCCCAGTAGACCGCTTTTTACGCGGTAACTGACGCACCACTGTTTATCTGTCAAAACTTCTGAACTACCGCCATCCCGCGCGCGCCAAGGCACACGACTGTCCGAAGACAAACTGTCCGAAGACAGCCTCGGGATGGTTGAACTGTGTTCTGCCATCCGCGGCCCAGAATCAATGTCTGTGCACGTCAGTCGAAGGTGAACCCGACTGGTTTTTACAACTACAGGATGGTGATCCGCGCACGCGTGGCGGCGGAATGTTGAACTAGACGAGTTTGCCATACTCCCGGCATTGCTGCAACCCGGGCGTGTCGCGCCTCCCTGCGCACCCCTTTTCCCCCATGAAGAAAAGTTAGAAGAGGGTGACTGCTCTGTCGCGGCGGGAGGTCAGAACGAGGGTGACGAAGCCCCCAGCGTAGAAGATGACGGCAACAAACAGCGCGGTTGCGCCATCCGAAAAGTGGATGGCTGCGGCACCGACTGCAGCGCCGACGCCCATGGCGAGCACGGCGAGCAGACGCGGTGCCCAGTTGTGGTGCGGGCCACCGGCGAGGCGGCTGTCCCGCGCGAGATTTGCAAGAGTGTTCGTCACGACGATGGTTGTGACATCCGAATTTCCGATGGGCTTCACCGCCGACACCTGCGAGCCCATGACCATGGCAAGCAGAAAAGTGAGGATGAGCAGGATGCCCTGGGGCAGGTCGCCAACGATCGTCCAGGTTGTGGCGATTCCGATCGCGAGAACGCCTCCGGCGAGAAGCGTCCAGGCGGAGACGGCCGGAAACCCCTTTTCGTGCCCGCGACCGACAATCCGACCCGAGATGATCGATCCCGCCACGAAACCAAGGAGCGCGATGACGTTGTTGACGAACGGGATGCCTGCCACGCCCGCCAGCGCAAAGCCGATGAACAGCACGTTGCCGGTCATATTGCCGGTGAAGACCTTGTCGAGCGCTAGATAGCTGTCCGCGTCAATGACGCCAGTCGACGCCGTGAGAAGTAGAAGCCCCGCCGTATACCGATGGTGGGTGGGTAGTGTTCGCATCATCCGAAAGGCTAGCCGCTGTCAGTCGCGCGCGCGTTGCAGCCCGCCGACGTACGCGATTCGGAACGTCCGCGATGCCCGCCCTGAGACTTCTCACCGGCCGGATTCAGGATGGCGTTACCGGCAACTCCACCACCGCGCGAACGCCGCCCTCCGCGCGCTGCTCCAGCCGGGCAGCGCCTCCGGCCCGAACGACGGTGGCCTTCACAATCGCGAGACCGAGACCGTTGCCTCCGCCAGGGCGTGGGCGCGAAGCATCCGCCCGGCTGAACCGATCGAAGGCGACGGGCAGGAAGGAGTCGGAAATGCCGTGGCCGGAGTCGACGACGGTCAGCACGAGCTCATCCCCTCGTCGGGAAAGGTCCACCTCGACTGAGGCACCGCGCGGTGACGCCGCAATCGCGTTGGACACGAGATTGTCGACCAACCCGCCGAAGTCCACCAGCACGATCGCGACCGAGAAGGTGTCGTCAACATCGGTCGTCGCGAAGTCGACGGAGACGGAGTGCGCGGATCCGAGAACGATCGCCCGGTCCATCCCGATCAGAAATTCGGCAAGCAGCAGGTCGCCCCTCGTTGACTGGTCGTCCTCGCCAGCTTCGATGCGGGAGAGGGTCAGGAGGTTCGTGGTGAGGTTTGACAGGCGTTCAACCGAGAGTTCGGCCGCTCCGATCTCGCTTTCGAGCGCTGCAGCGTCGCCGGATGACAGGTGCGCGAGTTGCAGCTGGGTGCGCAGCACAGCGACCGGCGAGCGCAACTCGTGACTCGCATCCGCGACCATCTGACGCTCTCGATCGGCGGATGACCTCACAGACGTGATGAACGCGTTCAGGGTGACGGCGAGGGCCGACAACTCGTCGTGAGCATCGCCGACCGGGAGCGTGTCCGCGCTCGATGAATGCGAGAGCTCGCTGGCCTTGCGGCGCATCGCAGACACCGGCCGCAGCGCCAGCCCGGTGACAATCCAGGCCGAGATGCCGAAGCCGATCACCAGCGCAATGACACCCACGATGAGCAGGAGCGTGAGGCCCCCGAGCACCTCTTCGCCGGACTCCTTGTTGCGCGCCTCGATGACGTGCCAGGTGCCGGATGGCGCATTCACGGGTTCATTCACGACGTCGTACTGCGCCTTCGAAGAACTTGTCACGGTGCGCAGTCCACGGCCGAGCGCGAGCAGCTCATCCATGCGATGGTTCAGGCTCTCCGGGAGGCTCGTCACTATGACCTTGCCGGTCGGATCCACTACCGCGACCAACTGGTCGTCACCGGGCTTTGGGAAGTTTGCCGTTTGTCCGGCGTGAAGACTTGCCTCGTACGATGCCCCATTGCTTGCAAGCAGTGACCTGGTCGATGACGCAACTATCGCTTCCACTCCCGCGCGAAAGGCGAACGCCGCAGCAGACGTCAGCACGATCGATATCAGGACGGTCCACAGTGTGATGCGGCCGCGAATGGTCCGCCCACGAAACCAGCGCACTCAGTCCACCTCGAGCAGGTATCCGCTGCCGCGAACCGTGACGATGCGCAGCCCGCACTCCGTCGGATCGAGCTTGTGGCGCAGGTAGCTGATGTACTGGTCGACGATGTTCGGATCAATGTGGGCGGTCGAGCCCCAAACCGACTCCAGTATCTTCGCCCGGGAGACCGCAGAGCCCGCTTCCAGCGCCAGGAGTCGAAGCAGCGCAAACTCCTTCGGACTGACCTGGATGGTTGCGTTGCCTAGCGTGACCCGCATCGTCTCCGAGTCGAGTGTGATGTTTCCTACCGAGATCCGCATCCTATCGACGCCGGCGTTGCGTCTGAGCATTGCGCGGACTCGTGCAGAAAGCTCGGCGAAGTCGAACGGCTTCGTGAGGTAGTCATCCGCGCCAGAGTCCAGGCCGAACACCCGGTCGCTCACCGCGTCGCGCGCCGTGAGAAGCAGGATCGGGAACGGCGCGTCCGCCTCCCGCAGCCGACGGCAAATCTCGAAGCCGGACATTCCTGGAAGCATGACGTCAATGACTGATCCGGCAATGGTTTCGTTGCGCGCGGTGATGAGCGCGTCGACGCCGTTGTCCACGCCGCGCACGTCATATCCCTCTGCCTCAAGGCCTCGTTCGAGCAACGCGCGCATGGCGGGGTCGTCTTCGACCACCAGGATCACTGGTTGCGAACTCATGACCCAGATACTCGCACGTCAGGTCGAGCAACTGCCGAAAGTGAGAGACCTCTCAGGTTGATTTCACGCATACAGGAGTGCTCGCAGTTCGCTCTCCGCGCTCCCGAGTCTTGCAGGATCGATCGTGCGTCCGTGGGTGTATTCGTCGATCAACCGCGGGTCGACGTAGCTCGAGCGCGCGATCGCTGGAGTGTTGCCAAGCACGTGCGCTGCATCCCGCATCGCCTGGCTGATCGCCTGCGTGCGACGCGACTTTCGCGGCTCCGGTCCATGCTTCGCGAGGCTCGCGGCCGCGGCAATCGTTCCGTGCAGAGTGCGAAAATCCTTGGCCGTGAACTCGCCTCTCGTGCGCTCCCGCACGTACTCGTTCAACTCTTCGGCCGACACGGGATGCACCGACTCCTGTTGCTCGAAGCTGAGCAACAACGCATTTGGACCACGGCGTTTCAGTTGGCGCACAATCGTCGCGAGGTCTGCATCATCGATCTCGCTCTCCCAGGCGTGACCGCTCTTCGCCGGAAAGCGCAGCGTGACGAGGCTGCCGAGAACGGTGGCGTGTGCGCAGCGGAGGGTCGTCAGGCCGATGGTCCCGTGCGCGCGGGCGTATCGCTCCGAGCCGATTCGCAGGCTGCCGGTGTCGAGCATCCGAAATCCGGCGGCGAGCACTCTCGAGCGCGGGAGGCCCGCCTGACGCAGGTCCATCGTCACCTGCCGGCGAGCGGTGGGAAGCGATTCCGCGAGGGCAAGAGCCCTGTCGAACTTGAGGCGGTCCATCCGTTCTCGCCACATCGGGTGGTAGAGGTACTGCCTTCTGCCTGCGGCATCCAGTCCCGTCGCCTGGATGTGGCCGTTTGGGTATGGTGCGATCCAGACGCTGGTCCACGCCGGCGGGATCGCTAACGCACGAATCCGGGATAACAGCTCCGGATCGTCGATGACGCCCCCCCGCTCGTCCCGGTAGGTGAACCCTCTGCCAGACCTCGTGCGAGTGATTCCGCCCGTCGATGAGTCACTGCGGCGAAGTCTCGGCATCCTTCCGGTCTAGCACGCCGCGTCGGTCTCGCGTCAGGATCGCGCCGAGGTCCACTCGGCGGGCGACAAGCACAAACGCCACGGACAGGAGCCCAACAATCCCGGCACCCCAAAACGTGGCTGCCTCGCGGACGGAGCACACGCCAACCACAACGGCAGCAAACGCGAGTGGAATCAGTTGCCGTCGCTGCACCGCGTCGGCCGCCATGCCGATTCCGACGATGGTCGGGGCGAACCAGTAATAAGAAAGCAGCACCGGGTCGAGCAGCAAACGAAACAGGATGACCGCGAGAGGCACGAGCCACACGCCATAGACGACGCGCCGGCCCAGGACTGCGATGAGACAGCCCGCGCCGATCGCGATTGCCGCCTGCAGGAGTCGAAGCGACCACGGGAATGCGTGCAGCGCGGGCGCGATAGCGGCAAGGAGGGTGTCGTTCGAGACCGTCCAGGCGAAGCCAAACATGGTGAATGTGCCGGTAAGGAGGAACGGCAGGTACAACAGCGCCAAGGTCACCGCCCCCGCCAAGGCGGCCCGCCAGACCTTCGGAGAGACGGCGAGCAGGATGACCGGAGCCCCGAGCACCCCCCACACTTCCCATCCCGCAGACAGCGCCACGAGAACTCCGGTTGCGGCGAATCTGCCCTCCAGCGCGCAACGCGCTGCGCACGCCCAGAGCACGGGAATCACCACTTCGGCCGGATGGCCAAGCACTACCGCGGACGGCACACACCAACCGAGAACGGCCACCGCCGAGACCGCGAGCGCCAGGTACCACGACCAGGTTCGGGGGGCGGTGCCTCGGACGAAGGACAGGCCGAAGACGATACCGAACGAGAGCACTGCGACGAAGACCGAGTAGAAGATGTTCCAGCCGAGCGCAGTGTGAACAGCAATCAGGTGCGCGATGCCGTACGGCAATAGCTCAAACGGCCCCGCCTGCACACCCGAGTTTGCGAAGACAGCCGACAGGTGCCCAGTGAGGATGTTCGCTCCCGCGGGCCCAAAGAGGGAATAGTCGATCGCGGCGGGCGAACCGGATGCGCTCCACGAACTCGTCGCGAATGCGTCAAACGGCAGAAGGCATGCCGTCACAATCGCGGCAGGTGCGAGGTGCCGCCGCAACTCCATTCCCGTCAAGGGCCCTCCGCCAGAATTCCGTCTGCGAGCTCCAGCTTCAGATCGGCCAGCGCCCGAACGCTCGCGTCGTGCGTCGAAATGATCGCGGTCATGCCTTCGGCCTTGACGACCTGCTGCAAGAGGGTCATGATCGTCGCGCCGGTCTCGGCATCGAGCTGTCCGGTGGGCTCGTCGGCGATGAGGAGCCGAGGAGAGTTCGCCAACGCCCGGGCGATGGCGACTCGCTGCTGTTGACCACCGGACAATTCGGACGGGCGCTGTGCAGCATGATCGGCCAGGCCGACGAGATCGAGAAGGTGTTCGACTCTCTCCTCCCGTTCGGCCGGGTCGGCGTTGCGCAAGCGAAGCGGCAGTCCGACATTCTCTGCCGCTGACAGCATCGGCACCAGCCCGAAGGTCTGGAACACGAAGGCCAACTCATCGCGTCGAAGAGCGGTTCTGGCGCGTTCGTCGAGCTTGGTGACATCCGTTCCGTTGATCAGGATGCTGCCTGCGGTCGGCTTGTCCAGCCCGCCCAGGCAATTGAGGAGGGTCGTCTTGCCGGAGCCCGACCGCCCGACCAGTGCAACCAGCGCTCCTGCGGGAACGCTGAAAGAGACGCCACTCAGGGCGTGTACGTCGCCAGCCGCCGATGAGTAGGTGCGAGACACATCGTTTGCGACGATAACGTCATCGGTCATTCTTCCCCCTCCCCGTTCTTCTTGATATTCGGTTTGTCCGGCCACACGCCGACATGATCGGTCTCGAGTTCGAGGCGCACACGATCCTTCAACTCAAGCGACTTGCGGAAGTCAGCTGGCAGTTGCATCCTGCCCGCGCGGTCGAGCACCGCATACTCCCGAGCGATGACCGACGATTCGCCGTGCTCGTCGACCTCTGTAGAGCGCACAACCTCCGAGCTGGTCCTGCCATCACGAATCGCCACCGTGCGCTGCACCTGGCTCGAGACGGCACCGTCATGCGTGACGATCACGACCGTCGTGCCGAGGTCCTCGTTGGCCGACCGCAGCGCTGCGAAGACCTCGTCGCCCGTCGCAGAGTCGAGTTCGCCCGTTGGTTCATCGGCGAACAGCACATCCGGCCGGTTGGCGAGCGCGACCGCGATCGCGACACGCTGCTGTTCGCCACCAGACAGTTCGCCCGGGCGGCGGGTCGCCTTCTCGCCCATCCCGAGGGCATCGAGCAATTCGAGTGAGCGACTCTTGCGTTCGCGCTTGGAGCTGCCCGCGAACGCCATCGGCAGCGTGACATTCTCGGCCGCGCTGAGGTACGGAAGGAGGTTTCTGGCCGTCTGTTGCCACACAAAACCGACCACGCTCCTGCGATAGTGCAGCCGGTCTCGAGTCGACATGTTCTGCAAATCCCAGTCCCCCACCCTCGCTCGCCCCGCGGTCGGCACATCGAGACCGGAGAGTACGTTGAGGAGCGTCGATTTGCCGGAACCTGATGCGCCGACGATCGCGATCATCTCACCGCGATTGACCAGCAAATCAAGACCCTGAAGCGCCTGCACTTCGATCTTCTCGACCTGGTAGATGCGCACGACGTTATCGCACACGATGAGTGCGTCCGCACCGTACTCACGCTCGCGTGGTCGAGGTGCGTTCGTCACAATACTCATACCGACTCTCCTACCCTCAGTACTTCACTCAACTGGTCACGACGATACGCAAGCATCTCCGCGACTATCGCAACAACCATCAAGACGATCGACGCAATCACCAGCCCGATGATCAAGCCAGGTGAAATCACCGTTGGCGGGTCTGACACGCCGCCAGCAAGAACTTGTAGGCCCAGCGACGGCTCGAGCAGAGCAAGCATCCCGACGCCAGCGACAATCCCTCCGACGAGCGAGGCGACGACGACGGGCAACAGTTCTGCGAGCGCCAGCCACCATCCAAGGCCCGAGCGCATCCCCAACGTGCGCAACAGGGAGAGCGATCGGCCTCGATCGCGCGCTCCAGCGAGCGCGGTTGCGATCAACGCGATCATGGCGAGCAGCGCGACAGCGATGGTCGCGAGGAGCATGGTCTGCTGGGTCCCGTTGACCAACCCCAGGTGTCGGCGATCGCGCAGCCAGTCGACGCGCGAATGGATGTCTGATTTCGCCACGCTAAGGCTCGCCGCGGCGTGAGTCGCTCCCGGCCCCGTGATGAGTACCGTGTTTGGTGTACTCAAGCTGGGGCTGGTCGCCTTCGAATGCTGCAGGCGTTGCCTCAGCGAGTCGAGGTCGACATAGAAGAATGGACCCGGTTCATAGCCAGCCTGCTCCAGCTTCGTCACGCCGACGACACGCATCTGGATTGTCGTCGGCCCATAGTTCATGGCAATGTTCTTCGTCCCTACGTAACGCGCGAGTTGGGCATCCACCACCACGGGTAACGGAGCGCCCTCCGGGGTGGGCGCTGCGAGCAATCGCAGGCTAGCCACACTGGTGTTCTCGCCACTGTCGGAGGGAAGGTGCGAAATCAGTCCCGCGAAGCCGCGATCGATGGCGAACATCGTTGGGAGCTTCGTGCTCGTTCCGAACAGGACCTGCACGCCGGCCGAAACCTGCACGGCCCCAACGGCGGTAACACCGGGCTGGTGCGAAATCGATGCGATTGTCTTTGGGGTCAGTCGCGCATCCACGCGGGCGTCCGCCCCGACTCGCTGCCATGAGGCTGCGACTTGCCCTCCATTGACGCTGGCGATCAATACGCTTCCGCCAACGGAGACTGACACCGCAAGGGTGAGGGCGAGCAGCGGCAACCCGGAAACGGCGCGCTCAGCACGGGCGGCGCCCAGCACCCCGAGCGCACCACGCGAGCCACGGCCGATCGCACCGATCGCGCGAACCGGGAACCGGTAGAGCCGAAGGATCACCAAAGTCACGACGACTACGAACAACAGCGGCGCCGCTGCGAGAAACGGGTCAACACTCTCGGTGGCCGTCTCAAGCAGACCCCGGTTCGCAAGCGACAGCAGTGCCGCGATGGCGAGCGCCAGCATGGTGAGCTCCGCTGCGATGCGACGAGCGTTCGCCCGCTTCCGTTGCTCCAGCCTCGCCTGACGATTCGCTGGCGTCTTGCGCGTGGTCCACTGGCCGCGCACCAGCAGCGCCGCTTGCACAGGCGCAGCGAGTAGCCCAACGACCAGCGCGACCAGTATCGGCCCATAGTTCTCGATCGGCCAGGGTTCGATCGCGGCCGCCAAGCCGATGCCGATGACACCGGCAATGCCGGTTACGACCAAGGATTCAACCAGCATTCGCACCACGATCGAAGGCAGGGAGGAGCCGCGCGCGCGCTCAAGCGCCAGTTCGCGGGCGCGCCGAACAACAACCAGCCGCGATACGAGAATGAGCACGACGATGGCGACGCCGAGCAGACTCGCAAGCACGAGTGACATTTGGGCGAGTGCGGCTCGCGCCTGGCTGGGATACGCAGAGAGCGCGTTGCCGAGGCCCGACGACACCGTGACCGGTGCCCGTGATGCATCCTGAAGCATGTCGCTGTTTACGGTGAGCAGGCTCAGGTCATCCGTGACTCTTGCCTCGTTCTCACCAGAAAACTTCTCCG
>DASXNG010000100.1:0-2369 GCA_036495225.1 Galbitalea sp. | reverse complement strand
CTCGGCGTAACGTGCGTCCCGCTCATCCTCTGGCAGGGGGGTCGCGATCGCGTCATACTCGTCGAGGCCGCCCTCGATCGATGCCTCGACGTGCACGTGAGGGTTCGCCCTGAGGTTGTGATACCAGCCGGGATGGGTCGGCGCACCGGCCTTGGACGCTACGACGATGCGGTCGTCGCCATCCGCGAAGTAGACCATCGGGCTCACGCGCGGGTGTCCGGACTTGGCCCCGGTCGTGCCGAGTAACAGCAGGTGCGCACCCGTGAAAGGGCCACCAACCACACCGTTGTTGTCACGAAATTCCGCGATGATCTTGTCGTTCCAGTCGCTCACCAATGCTCCTTCGAAGTCAGTGCTTCGAGCCTAGGGCCGGTGGCCAAGGATTCGCTCGATGTCCCATCCGTGGTGGTAGGCGTCGTGGGTGTTGTTGCGAGCAATATCGGGCGCGGTCTGAAGCCCGCGGGTCGCGTGGTCCATTTCGAGTCCGAGGGCCAGCGCTCTCGAAACGCTTTCCACCCACAGGGTCACGGCGTGGTCCAAGGCCCACAACGCGGCCGCCTTGTCGATCTCGTTGTAGTGCCGGGCCTCGGCGAGCAGGTCCTGGTCGTAGCCTGGCGCGCGTCGTTGTCCCGAGATCCGGATGCCCTCCAGCCGTTCCGCCCACATCCGCAGGTTGTCTGCGACATGGCTGACGTACGCCGAGGCGTTCCAGCTGAGGTTCGGGTGCCGTTCGTAGCCGTTCGCGTTTGCGAGCAGCATGCGATATCGATCCGGGATGTTTGCGGTCAGCGTGATCGCATCCTCAGGGCTGATCGCCCAGTCGAACCGGCATTCGCGGCACGGGTCTCCGTACAGCGCAGCGCCCCAGGGTTCGGATGAGTTCACAGTGCAGCGACCGCCCTCCCTGCAACACGTCCGCTGAAGAGGCAGCCGCCGAGGAACGTTCCCTCGAGCGCCCGGTAACCATGCACGCCGCCACCGCCGAATCCGCTCGCTTCACCGGCAGCGTACAGTCCGGGGATCGGATGTCCGTCGGCACCGAGTGCGCGCGCCGCGAGATCCGTTTCGATTCCGCCGAGGCTCTTGCGGGTGAGGATGTGCAGCTTGACCGCGACGAGCGGACCAGCTGCCGGGTCGAGAATGCGATGCGGCTTAGCCACCCGGATGAGCTTGTCGCCGAGGTATCTGCGCGCCTGGCGCAGGGCGTTGACCTGCGCGTCCTTCGAAAAGTCGTTGGCCATCTCCCGGTCGCGTGCCTCGATCTCGCGGCGTACGTTGTCGACATCCAGTTCGACCTCGGGCGAATGGGTTTGCATCGCGGCGAGCAGGTCATCGAGGTTGTCGGCCACGATGAAGTCTTCGCCCTTCTGCTTGAACGCCTCGACCGGCCCGGGAGCACCCTTGCCTACTCGCTTGAGCAGCAGGCGGATGCTCTTGCCCGTGAAATCGGGATTCTGCTCGCTGCCCGAGAGCGCGAACTCCTTTTCGATGATCTTCTGTGTCAGCACGAACCAGCTATAGCCGTGACCGCTCGCGGCGATGTGCTCAAGCGTTCCGAGAGTGTCGAAACCGGGGAACAGGGGCACCGGCAGGCGCTTGCCCGTCGCGTCCAGCCAGATGGATGACGGACCTGGCAGAATCCGGATGCCGTGCTTGTCCCACACGGGCGCATAGTTCTTGATGCCTTCGACGTAGTGCCACATGCGGTCACCGTTGATCAGGCGTGCCCCGGCCTTCTCGGTGATGCCGAGCATCCTGCCGTCGACGTGGGCCGGCACGCCGCTGAGCATCTCCTCAGGTGCCGTACCCATGCGCTTCGGCCACGCCTCGCGCACGAGATCGTGGTTGCCGCCGATGCCGCCGCTGGTGACGATGACTGCAGTTGCACGCAACTCGAACTCGGACACGACATCGCGATTGCTCGGAGCCCCTCGCTCCGCGTCATCCGGTGCCAGCACGGCGCCGCGCGCGCCGACGACCGCACCGTTCTCGAGGATGAGTTCGTCGACTCTGTGCCTGAAGCGAAGGTCGACAAGCCCCTTGGCGACGCCCTCGCGAAGCTTGGCCTCGAAGGGCGCCACGACGCCGGGGCCGGTTCCCCACGTGATGTGGAACCGCGGCACCGAGTTGCCGTGCTCTGTCGCCGTGTACCCGCCGCGCTCGGCCCAGCCGACCACGGGGAAGAACTTCACGCCTCGCTCGCGGAGCCACGCGCGCTTCTCGCCAGCGGCGAACCGTAGGTATGCCTCGGCCCACTTGCGAGGCCAGGCATCCTCTTCGCGGTCGAAGCCGGCCGAACCGAACCAGTCCTGACGGGCGAGGTCGAGGCTGTCCTTGACGCCGAAGCGACGCTGTTCGGGGGAGTCGAT
>DASXNG010000099.1:0-2723 GCA_036495225.1 Galbitalea sp. | reverse complement strand
GTCGAGGTCGCGCTCGATGATCGCTCGATTGAAATGGGACCAGACCAGGTTCAGTGCGGGCGTGGTGCCGAAGTGGCCGAGCAGTCGTGGTTTGGTGTCGTCGATGGTCAGCGGTCTTTCGAGCCGCGCGTTGTCGAGAAGATAGATCTGACCGACCGACAGGTAGTTGGCTGCACGCCACCACTGGTCGACAACGGAGAGATCACGGGCGGGCTTGCTGGAAGCTGAGGCCATTACCCCAGACTATGGCGGCCGCAGTCCGCCGAACAGGGCCGCCCGGTGAACTTTGAGTCGCCGCAATACCTGGGGCTCGAGCAGCGCCGGTCCCTGAGGCTCTCGAAGGGCTCGGGGTCGAGCAGCCGCGTGCCGCAGGCGGCGGCGTGGTCGAGACCTCACCTACCGCTACGAGCCCGCTCGCTGCGACCCGATCCCAACTCTCCCCAGCGCGGCCGTCAACCCGTCGACATCCGCCACGTCGTAGAACGCGACCGGTAGTCGGTGGCCGAAGTCGAAGAAATCGAGTCCCGTGTTCGGTGGAATCTGATTGCGCCCGCCAAAACCGAAGAGTGACTGCGTGAGCGCGACGGGGGCGAAGCTCACGGTCATGTGGTGCCCGTCGCGACTACGTCGGATGGTTCGCGAGCCCTCACCGGGATTCACATCCCGGAGGTTCGATGCACCGATAAGCACGATGGCACGACGATCTGTGATCGCGTAGGCCGTTCGCTTCTTGGTGTAGTGCTTCACGAAGAAACGACCGAGCCCGTAGTAGAGACCGACGAGCACGAACGGTATCCCGAACAGTGGGAAGAATCCGATTGGGGCGGACGATGCGCCAACCTCCCAAAAGATCGAAAAGCACAGGAAGAAGAGCCCGAACGGGATCAGGAAAATGTCGCCGCTCGTAAAGTTCACGGCTGGGTCAGGTCGGCCCGACCAGAGCACGCGCTCGTTCGGGTAGAGCGACGGCGAAAGCTGCTCGAGTACGTCATCCACAGCCGCAAGTATGGCAGTGCGTAAGATTGCGGAGGTCAATTTGAGGAGTCCGATGCGCGCCCTGCTAAATGTCCGAATCGTCCGGTGGCCGTTCAAGCTGCTCTATGCGATCGGCGCCGTGGTCGTCGGCGTCACAGTGGTGACGCTGATCGGTTTCACGGGCATCAACTTCGTCGTGCTGCAGGTGATCACCTACATCATCGAAGTCGGCATCGTTCTCTACGGTGCGCGCGTTTTCAGGAGCTGGAACGAGGATGTCGCGGCCCCTCGACCCTGGTGGCGGATGACCGCTCGCCGACCGCTCAGCATCGTTGTCGCTGCGGTCACCGTACTGCTCACCGTCGCGGTCGGCACTGGCGCGGGCTCCGCGCTCGGCGTCATGTTGTCGTCGTCACACACCGCACACGAGCTCACCGCTGCGACCTCAACCGTGCGCACGGAGGCCGTCGCCGTGTTCGTGTACGCGACGCTCGCTTTCTTCTACGTGAACTCCGCCCTCCGCCTCGCACCAAAGGTCACCAGCAAGGAGTCCTAGGCGCGCGTTTGATTCGTTTGACGGTGAAATAGGATGCGATCACCAGCCCGAGGAGACCCGTGTCGAACCCGTTCAAGCTCCGGATCATCCGGTGGCAGTTCAAGTTGTTGTACGTCTTCCTCGCTTATGGGGTCGATTTCACGATCGGGCACGTCCTCGCACCGGTGCTTCCGTTTCCATGGATTCATCTAGCGACGTATATCCTCGGCGTCGCCACCGTTCTTTACGGCGCGCGAATCTTTCGCGGATGGAACGAAGACATCCTCGCGCCGCGCGCTTGGTGGCGTATGACCGCGCGCCGACCCCTCAGTCGGAATCTCGGCGTCTTGTCTATCGTGGGCGCGGGGTTCGTTACCTTCTCGATCGTGAGCGACGTCATTCAGATCTCGCAGCCGAAGGACATCGCAGACCTCGCAGCCGGAATTGATGACCTAAGTGGTGGGGTGTCATCGTTCCTGCTGTACGCAACGCTCGCGTACCTGTATCTGAATTCGGCGTCTCGGCTTCCGAAACCGGCACGCCAGGACGACGATCCCGGAATGCGCATCGCCAAGCTCTACTCGGCGCTCAATCAACGCCTCGCCCACGACGCCGCTCGGTACCTGCATCCAGACGTCGAATGGCCGACAGGATACGGCGATGACTATCTTCACGGGCGCCGGGACGTTGTGCAGTTCTGGGAGCGCCAGTGGCAAACTCTCGACCCAACCCTCAAGCCGGAGCGCGTCCACATCGGTGAGGATGGACGGCTCACAGTGTCGGTGCATGAGACGACCCGAGACTTGCAGGGCAACCTGCTGGAGGAACGTGACTTGCTGCACATCTATCGGGTGCGCGCCGGCCTCTACGACCGAATGGAAATCCACGAGGTCGCTGCTGTGACCGATGATCCTGCCGCGCCAGCGCATCCGTAATAGACTCTCGGGGCCGCCTCCGTAGCTCAGGGGATAGAGCAGGACCCTTCTAATGTCTTGGCCGCAGGTTCGAATCCTGCCGGGGGCACTGTGCGACGACCGTCACGTGTCGGGTCGACTGGCTCCTCACTTGGAACTTATTCCTGCCCGCCAGCGCTGCGTGCCGGTAGCGTTGCACCGTGCTGAAACAGGTGGCGGACGGTGTGCTTATCCACGTGAGCGAGTTCTGCCAGAGCAACGCCATTGTCGTGCAGGGCGAGGCTGGCGTGTTGCTCATC
>DASXNG010000098.1:0-3630 GCA_036495225.1 Galbitalea sp. | reverse complement strand
ATCTCGCCGTATATGACGTTGTATTGGGCAACCATCTGCCAGCGACCGGGCTCAAGTTCCACAGCGGCAAGTATCGGGTGCCACTGGGCGTTGTATCCGCTCCTGGCACGTTCTCGAGCTGCGTCGCCATCCGCGACATCGTGTTGCATGGTGGCTCCTCGTGAAGACGAAGCAGCCGGCCCTGCACGACCGATTTTAGTTCGTCCGATGCACCGTGCCATCGACGAACTGCGGTCGCTCAAGCGGCAACATCCGGGCACAAAAAAACCCTTGATTTCTCAAGGGTTTTCTCGTGGGCGGTACTGGGATCGAACCAGCGACCTCTTCCGTGTCAGGGAAGCGCGCTACCGCTGCGCCAACCGCCCGTGCAGATATTCAGTTTGAGTGAGATGCCATGCCAGCTTAACAGCGAGCGAGGTGGCGACGGGATTCGAACCCGTGTGGACGGCTTTGCAGGCCGTTGCCTCGCCTCTCGGCCACGCCACCATGGTGGGTCCCGGTGAATCCTGGCCGCCCAATAAAGCTGGACTTTCAAGGAAGCACAAGACTTCACTCGAGCGGATGACGAGATTCGAACTCGCGACCCTCACCTTGGCAAGGTGATGCGCTACCACTGCGCCACATCCGCATTGCCCGCATTTCTGCGTGCTAGATGACTGTACTGGATGTTCTTCCTGAAGGCCAAACCAGGCGGCGAGCCGCACGTAATAGTGGCGATCTTGGTGACATCCAGTTTCACGATACGATGGGCGCTGTTCGATTTTTGGGCGATTGGCGCAGTTGGTAGCGCGCTTCCTTCACACGGAAGAGGTCATCGGTTCGAGTCCGGTATCGCCCACAGTGAGTAATTACAGCGGGGACGATCACCCGACCACCGTCGCGCAACCCCGCCGCAACCACTTCGTCGACCTCTCGCCACTTCGACAAAGTCCTGCATTCGCACGTCTCTGGTTCGGCGGCGCTATCTCGGGCATCGGCGGACAGATGACCATCGTCGCGGTCGGCCTGCAGATCTATCACCTCACCGCATCGACCTTCGCCGTCGCTCTGGTCGGCGGGATCGCGCTCATTCCGATGATCATCTTCGGCCTGTACGGTGGGATGCTCGCTGACGCCTTCGACCGTCGTCGGGTGCTCTTCATCGCGGCCTGTGTCGCCTGGGCGTCGACGATCACGCTGGTTCTGCTCACCGTGTTCGGCGTGGACCTTCTGTGGCCGTTCTATGTTGTGACGACGGTCAATGCCGTTGCCGCAACGGTGATTGGGGCCGTTCGGCAGGCGGTGACGCCTCGTATCCTTCCGCGAGAACTGGTGCCAGCGGCATCAGCCCTCACCGGAATCAGCTTCGGGCTGATGGTCACGGTTGGCCCCGCGCTCGCCGGCGTTCTGGTCGCCAGTGTCGGTTTCGCGTGGACGTATTCCGTCGACGTCGTGCTGTTCCTGACTGCATTTCTCGGCATTCTGTCGTTGCCGAAACTGGTGCCGGAGGGCGACATCCAGCGGCCAGGAATCGATTCGCTGGCGTACGGCTACAAGTTTTTGAAAACCGCACCCAACGTACGGATGTCGTTCCTCGTCGACATCGTCGCCATGACGTTCGGGCAGCCGAAGGTGCTCTTCCCCGCTCTTGGCGCGCTGGTGCTTGGCGGTGGGGCGGTGACGGTCGGAGTGCTCACTGCGGCGGGTGCTGTTGGCACACTGATCTGCGGTATCTTCTCCGGCCGCGTCGGTCACGTGCGCTACCAGGGGCGCGCGATCGGCTTGGCTATCGCGATCTACGGCGCGTGCATCGCTGCATTCGGAGCGATTGCTCTGGTCGCAGACCACGGACTGTCGGGCATAGCGAGCCCGGTCGACCCGAACATCCTCGCGATCGGCCTTGCTTCGGTAGCGCTGGCTGGGGCCGGCGCCGCGGACAATGTGAGCTCGATCTTCCGCCAGACGATCCTGCAGACCGCCGTGCCGGACTCGATGCGTGGCAGGCTGCAGGGTCTCTTCACCGTGGTCGTCACCGGCGGGCCGCGCATCGGGGACCTGTACGTCGGAATCCTCGCGACGATCGGCGCCCTCTGGCTGCCACCCCTGCTCGGCGGCATCCTGATCATCGTCATCATCGGCACGCTCCTGCGCGTGCAGCGCACGTTCCGCCAGTACGACGCGCGCAACCCGCAGCCGTAGCGCCGCGCGAGATCGCCGAATTGTCGCGAAACCGGCGACACCTACCGGCTATCTCGCGACAAAACGGTGACTTCGGCGCGCGAGCTGCCGAACCCCGAGCCAGAGAAGAAGCGACACCAGTCCCGACCACACCATCACACCAAGAATCGACACGAGCTGAAGCTCGAAAAGCGCCGGTTGCCCGTCGAAAATGAACCCGGTGCCGAGGCCGAACAGACCGACAAGCAGCAGCCCGACGATCGCGGCGACGAGATGCACCCCAACGATGAGCCAGGCGTGACGACCAGTCTTCTCGACCCGCCTGATGACGAAGACTCCACAGGCGATGCCCGCGATCGCCCCTGTGACCCCAGCCCAGAGCGGGGTGAGATAAGCGCTCCCCGCTGAGACGGAGACGAGCCCGCACAGTAACCCCGCAACGGCACCGAATGGAGTGGTTCGCGCGGTGAGAATGCGCTCGGCCAGCAACCAGCCGAACACGCCGAACACCGGGGCAATCAGCGAGCTCAGCACAATTCGCGGCGTGACAACTGCGTCAACTGTCAACTCCAGTCCGACGAAACCCAGCAACCAGCCAGCCCAGATGACGAACCCGGACGCCAGGAATAGCCAGGGCCGCGGCCGCACATGCGAGCGATCTTCGACCGCCCAGTTTCTGGCGAGAGTGAGCACGACCAACGCTCCACTCCCAACCGCAACCTGCACGGGCAGTGCGCCACCAAGATCCAGCGGCCCCGCAGTCACCGGAATCCCGACGCTCGCCGGAAAAAGTACCACGACCGCGATGGGAACAAACACGAACAGCGTCCAGCCGATCGAGAACAACAGAGCAGGCAGCGCGCGCGAGGTCGTGTCGCGAACGGTCAGGCTGGCGAGGAAGCCCCCCACTGCGGCAAGCGCCGCCGTGGGCCACTCGAGTGGCGAGGCAGCGACATCCGTCACAAAAAGGCTGGCCGCGACCCAGACGGCAAGCGAGGCCGCTGACACGAGGGCCGTCAAACCGATGGATGCGCGGAGCCCGGTTCGATCAAGAAACTCGCGGTACTGAATCGACATCGCTGGAATCACGGCCAGGATCGCCAACGTGCAGACGATCGTCAAACCAGATGCGATCACTCGGTTCGCTCCCTTCGCACGCCAACTCTAGGGCGAGCGAAAACGCCAAACGCGGAGCGCCGCTGCACTAGCGACGCCCCGCGTTACGGATTGGGTGTGATTTAGGCGGAGACGGGAATCTCGTAAGCCTCTTCACCGTGAACCACGGTGTCGACGCCTGCGACCTCATCCTCGTTGGTGACGCGGAACCCGATCGTCTTCTGGATGACCCAGCCGATGGCGTAAGCCAGAACGAAGGAGTAGATCGCGACACCGAAACCGCCGAGTGCCTGCGCACCGAGCTGCTTGAAGCTGCCGGTCGCGAAGAGGCCGATGCCGGAACCGAAGATACCGATG
>DASXNG010000097.1:0-4819 GCA_036495225.1 Galbitalea sp. | reverse complement strand
GGGCTGGAAGGTGGCTCGGCCGACGACTCCATCCTCGGTGTTGATCACCTCGAGCTGGCCCATGCTCTGCTCGAAAGGCCTGGTTTCGTCTGGGGCATCGAAGCTCTTGCGGGTCAACCCTGGCATCGCAGCCTCCTTGGGGTAGGGGATCCCCAGCCTACCTCCGAACGAGCACTCCTTCCGGGATTCACGCACGCAATAGGACGCCGCCGTGCGAGGAGCGCCCCGGCTCGCCCTCCCGCCGCGCGCACCTGACGTGCAGGCCTCCCGTGCTCGGCGCTGTTTCGCCCAACGTCGAGCGTGCGCCTGCCGACTCCGCACGGTCGCTTCCCCCACATGTGCCGACATGGGTGGTGCGAGTGGTTCGGCGGCCAGGCGATCACGGCGGCCTACGCAACATCCACGATCGGACTCGCCTTCGAGCGACCGTCAAGGGAACCTGGGCCAGGCTGCCAACACTTCCCCAACCACGAACCACCAGCGCTCTCGGAGGGCTCAGGGTGCGGTCGCGACCGCCCCTCTGGGTCCGTCGTAGCGCAGAGCAGCTAGCGACGCTGCCCCGGCGGCGACGAACCGGCAGCACCGTCGTGTGGGACGTCGGGAGATGTTTGCCGCTCCTCGCGGACCCGGGCAGCGGCGGCGTAGATCCTCAACCGGGTTGGTTGGGTCTTATGCAGAAATCCAGATGATCGCCCACGAATGTTGCGAGGGGTCGAAATCCCTTGCGGTCTCGGTCGAGCACCTACGGATCTGGTGATCTCTAATTCGCGTCCCGATACCTCGAGGCCAGTCGAGCGACGCCGTCTTCGCAAGCTCTTGATCGGCGCGATCTGGATTGACCGGACTGACCACCCCATAGCTTCCATGGGTGATCGGCTTGAGCTGCTCGAGGCCGCGGGTGTCGAGCCACCGTGCCGCAATTCCGAGCCACTGCCCTGAAGGACGCCCGGACGTTGCCCGCGTTGCTCTTGTTCAAGGAATGCGAATGCGGTCTAATGCGCCGGGGGGATTGCGTGGTTTCGCTCGACGTACTCAATCGGCATTGCCAAGTCGTCGCTAAGCGCCTGGCTGAGGGGAAGGTGATCCCGTTCCTGGGGGCAGGCGCAAACCTGTGCGAGCGCCCGTCCGGAGTCTCCTGGCGAGAGGGTCGGTTTCTCCCGAGCGGCGTGGAGCTTGCCGGCTACCTCGCCGAGACATACGCGTACCCGGGACCGGACGCTTCAGATCTGCTGCGCGTCGCCCAGTACGTCGACCTCACCGCCGGCGACGCGACCCTGTTCGAGGAGCTGCACGCGATCTTCGCCGGGTCGTACGCGCCTAACAAGCTGCACCGACTGCTCGCCGACCTCCCGGCCAACCTCCGTGGACAATCGCGAGAACCTTGCGGCCAGCTCCTAGTCACGACGAACTACGACGACGCGGTCGAGCGCGCGTTCGCCGAGGCTGGGGAGGATCTCGACGTCGTTTACTACGCGGTCGCACCGACGGAACCGGGTCGCTTTATCCACATCCGCCCCGACGGCGAGCAGGTCGAGATCGGCGACCGCGCCGAGTATCGCGAGTTCGACCTCGAGCATCGCAGCGTGCTTCTCAAGGTGCATGGTGCAGTGAACCGAGCCGACCTCGAGGCCGATAGCTATGTGATCACCGAAGATCACTACATCGATTACCTGGCGCGCGAGAGCATCGAGCGGCTGATTCCCACGTACCTGATGGCTCGGATGCGTACGAGCCATTTTGTGTTCCTCGGCTACGGGATGCGCGATTGGAACCTGCGCGTGATCCTACGTGCCATTTGGGCCGGACAGGCACGACACTTCACGTCCTGGGCGATCCAGCGGGATGCCGACGAGATCGACCGGAGGTTCTGGGAGCGCCATCGGGTGGAGACCCACGTCTGGTCGCTCGAGGACTGGGTCGACGCGTTGCGCGCCGAGCTGTCATGACGACCCCGGCCGAGCAGGCCGGCGCGCAGGCGGCCATGATCAGTCGGACCTCCCCTTATCAGGGCCTGGTGCCGTACGGCCAGGACGACGAGGAGTGGTTCTTCGGGCGTCAGGGCGCGCGCGAAGTGGTGCTCGATAGTCTCCGCGCCTACCGCGTGACAGTTCTCTACGGCGAGAGCGGTGTCGGCAAGAGCTCGCTGCTGCGCGGCTCAGTCCTACCCCATTTAAGCCGAGAGGCGGAGAGTAACCTCGAGGCGGACGGAACGCCGGAGTCGCTGACGATCGTATTTGCAGAGTGGTCCGGACACGATCCGCTGCGCGCGCTCAAGCAAGCGGTGTACGACGCCGCGAGCAAGCCGCCGGCCGCGCTTCGAGCGGAGGCGCTCGAGGCCCAGCTCGCCGAGCTGCTGTCGATGTGTGCGGAGTGCGTAGGAGGAATCGTGTTCGTGATCCTTGATCAGCTCGAGGAGCTGTTTCTGTATCACGGGACGGATCCTGCAGGCCGGGCCTTCGAGGACGAGCTTGTCGGCGCGGTTCGCCGGCGTGACGTGGCCGCGAATTTCCTGCTCTCGATACGAGAGGACGCGCTCGCGAAGCTAGACCGGTTGCAGTCTCGGGTTCCGGATCTGCTCGACAACCTCGTGCGGCTGGAGCACCTCGACGAGCGAGGCGCGCGAGAGGCAATCGAGCGGCCGCTGGCACATTGGAACTCACTTACCTCGACGAACATTTCGATCGAGCCCGCGCTGGTTGAGCAACTGCTTGTGGAAGTACAGACGGGAATGCTCCTCGCTCCCGGCATCGGCGGCGCAGGGTATGTGAGCAGCATCGATGTAGCCGCGCGCCGCATCGAGGCGCCGTATCTCCAACTCGTGTTGCTGCGGATTTGGCGGGAGGAACGGGCCGCTCTGTCTGACGTCATGCGGTTGGAGACGCTCGAACGGCTCGGGGGTGCGGAGCGGATTGTGCGTACGCACCTCGATGATGTGCTGGACAAACTCTCCCGCCGGGACCGCCGGGCGGCGGCGATCGCCCTGCGTTATCTGGTCACGCCGTCCGGTACGAAGATCGCCCTGAGAATGCCCGACCTCATCGCGTACACCGGCGTGCCGGTCGACCGACTCGAGCGCGTGCTCGCGGTGCTTGGAGGCGAGGCTCGGATCCTCCGGCCGGTCGCGGATGGGGCATACGAGATCTACCACGACGTCCTGGCGGCAGCAGTGCTCGACTGGAGGCGGCGTTACGAGGAACGTCGGGACCGGAGCCTGCTCGCGCGTGCGGTCGCGCTGGCGATCGCAGCGGTGGTCATCGCGATCGTCTTCGTCGCGTATGAGGGGAATGTCTTCGGAGGGCTGGAAAACGACACCCTCGATGCTCGATTCTCGATCCGGGGTCCTGAGCGGCCGCCTGCCAATGTCGTCATCGTTGGTATCGACAACGCCACCTTCCGACACCTCAACCAGCAGTGGCCATTTCCACGGTCGCTCGACGCGCAAGTGTTGAACCGGCTTGCCAAGGACGGGGCGAGAGTGATCGCGTACGACATCCAGTTCCCAGCGCCAAGCGTGGGCGGCCAGAAGGACGACATCGCTTTCCTGAACGCGATTAAGAACGCGCAGGGGAAGACGGTGTTCTCGGCCGCCGCAATCGCACGGAACGGTCAGGTGATGTTCCTCGGGTCAAACCAAGGGACAAGGCTTCTGAGCGACGTCGGGTCACGTCCCGCGTCGAGCCTCTTCCCGGAAGACGCCGGAAGCGTTATTCGCAGGCTGCCCTACTCGACGAATGGCTTGCAGTCGTTCGCCGTCGCGACCGCCGAGCTGGCCACCAACCGGCGGGTCACTTCCGCTGAATTCCCCGGCACGTCGACAGCGATCGACTACTTAGGCGGGCGAGGAACGACTCCGGAGATTCCCTTCTGGAAGGTCTATCAACGACGATTCGCCCCGGGGGCTTTCCGAGGAAAGGTCGTCGTCGTCGGCGCAACCGCCCCTTTGCTCCAAGACATTCATCCCACCTCGGTCGGATCGATGTCAGGACCCGAGATCCAGGCCAACGCGATCGACACGATCCTCCGCGGCTACCCGCTACATACCCGGACTGTCATCGATTTCGCACTGATCGCGCTGCTCGCCGTTCTCGTTGCGCTCGCGAGTCTCCGGCTCGGATCGCTCGTCCTCGTTGCGACGGCTCTCGGGCTCGGAGTCCTATACCTGATTGCGGCGCAGATCGCCTTCGATAACGGCGTGTTACTGAGTGTCACTTATCCGCTGCTCGCCCTCGTGCTGGTCACGCTCGGCGTGCTCGGATGGCGTTCTCTCAGACGATCGTCCCGGGTTTACCAAACCTCGATCTGAGCTGGCCCGGCCTTGATCGAGGCTCGATGATTCTGTCCTCGGGAGAGGAGACCTCCAGTCATAGCCGATACGAGTTGGTATTCCAAGGAGCTGCTGGACCGAGGCGTCCGTCTCGCGTTGGAGGGCGACCGGCCGATCGCACACATTGCTGAGGATCTGGGGATCGGTCCCGACACGCTGCGCAAGCATGACCATCGGGCGCAGAGCGACGCTGACCAGCGGGAGAGGCTGACGACCAACGAGAAGTAGGAGCTCAAGCGGCTGCCGCGAGAACACTGCCGCAATCACGAAGCTGCGGCTGCGTCGACGGCTCCAGAACCCGGCGGCGAAACTGCTGCTTCAGGTGTGCGAGCGCTCGATGCTGCAGCCGGCTGGTGACCGCCCTTCCAGTGGCAGTGCAGTAGCGGCGGTCACGGTGGTCCGGACGATTGTTCACTCGGGAAGCGCTCGCGAGACTTGAGGTGGGTGCTAGGAGAAGGGCAACCAGAGCGGGTCGTCGCGCGAGGCGGCGACCCG
>DASXNG010000096.1:0-12654 GCA_036495225.1 Galbitalea sp. | reverse complement strand
CCGATGTCGTGGTTGTCACCAGTGCGTTGAACATCGCCGTCACACTCGAGCACGTCATCCCCAGGTTCACGGTGATAGTGACGGGCGGTACGCTCCGGCCCCTCCAGCATTCACTCGTCGACCCTCTCGCCGGCGCGGTGCTCACGCAGATTCGTGCCGACATCGCGTTCATCGGGTGCAGTGGTGTTGACGAGGTTTCCGGGATCACCAATGTGAACCTGCCGGAGGCGGACATCAAAAGAAGGATGCTCGCGGCCGCTGCGCGCGGCATCGTTGTGGCTGACGCGAGCAAGCTCGGGGTCACCCAGCACAGCCGCGTCGCGTCAATCCAGGACATTCACGGGCTGATCACGAGTCGCGATGCCGATCCCTCTACTCTCGAGCGCCTTCGCGCGGCCGGGCTCGACGTCACCGTCGCAGCGTCGGTCGCATAGCGCGGTCCCAGACACTCGGAGGAACGGACGAAACATGTCGTGGTTGGTCACTGGTGGTGCCGGATACATCGGCGCGCACATCGTTCGTGCGCTTTCAGACGCCGGGCTCCAACCGATTGTGATCGATGACCTGTCAACGGGCTTTCGTTCGTTCATCCCGGGCGGCGTGCCGTTCGTGCAGGCGAGCATCCTCGATGCCGGGGCGCTCATGCGCACCATCAACGATCACGCGGTCACCGGCGTCATTCACGTCGCGGGGTTCAAATACGCGGGCGTTTCCGTGCAGCGACCACTCCACACCTACGAGCAGAACGTCACCGGTACGTCGACCCTGCTCGGTGTCATGGCGGACCGTCAGGTCGACCGAATCGTGTTCTCTTCGAGCGCTGCGGTGTATGGCACCCCGCAGGTCGAGCTCGTGACGGAGGAGACGCCGTGCACTCCCGAATCCCCTTACGGGGAGTCGAAGCTCATCGGGGAGTGGCTTCTGCGTGATCAAGCCGTCGCAGTGGGCCTTCGCCACACCTCGCTGCGCTACTTCAACGTCGTCGGGTCGGGGGATCCCGCCGTTTACGACGCGAGTCCCCACAATCTCTTCCCTCTCGTCTTCGACGCGCTGCTCGACGGACGCACACCGCAGATCAACGGCAACGACTATGCGACTCCTGACGGAACAAACGTGCGCGACTACATCCACGTGTCCGACCTCGCCGTTTCGCACGTTGCGGCTGCCCGAGCGCTGGAAGATGGGAGCGCGCTCGAGCCCGTCTACAACCTCGGCAGTGGGACCGGACTGTCGGTGGCAGAGATCATGTCGGCAATCTCAAGGATCACCGAGACCCCGTTCACGCCAACGATCGCACCACGTCGGCCGGGTGATCCCGCACGCATAGTCGCCAGTGGGGCGCTCGCGGCACGCGACATCGACTGGGCGATGAGACACTCGCTCGATGACATGGTTGAGTCGGCCTGGCGGGCGAGACTTCACTCGGCGCGGTGAAGCATCGGGGCTAGCGTCGAGGTATGGCGATCGCACGGGTGGGCATCTCTGGCTGGCGCTACCCGCCGTGGCGGGGTGAGTGGTACCCGAAGGATCTGCCTCAGCGTCGCGAGCTCGAATACTCGTCGAGTCGGCTGAGTTCCATCGAGCTCAACGGTTCCTTCTACTCGCTGCAGCGGCCGCAGAACTATCTCGACTGGTACGCCGAGACGCCGCCGGGCTTCGTGTTCTCGGTCAAGGGCGGCCGATTCATCACACACCTCAAACGGCTGAACGACATCGAAATCCCGCTGGCAAACTTCTTCGCGTCCGGGGTGCTCGCTCTTCGGGACAAGCTCGGACCGATCCTCTGGCAACTCCCCGAGCGGCACGCGTTCGACGCCGAGCAGCTTGAGGCATTTTTTGCAAAACTTCCCCGCACGACTTCGCAGGCGCTCGCACTGGCGCGGAAGCACGATGCGCGGCTCGACGGCCGCGAGTGGCTGGAGGGCCAACCGGAGAGTCCCATGCTGCACGCGCTCGAGGCGCGACATCCCGAGTTCATCGGCGACTCGGTTGCTGGTCTGCTGCGCGCCAACGGCATCGCTTTCGTAATCGCGGACACGGCCGGAAAGTGGCCGCAGAACCGAACCGTCACCAGCGATTTCGTCTACGTTCGGCTGCATGGCGCCGAGGAACTGTACGCGAGCGGTTACACCGACAGCGCACTGGATACCTGGGCGGCGGACATTCGCGGATGGCTGGAGGACGGCCGCGATGTGTATGTCTACTTCGACAATGACATGAAGGTGCGGGCACCATTCGACGCGGTCGCCCTGGCGTCGCGGCTGGGGATCGAGTGGGGATAGCCGGAAAGTCATTCTTCTCGGGTGAGGCCACACGCAGACGCGAAAACTACCGTTCGTGGCAGGCACTCGATCGTAGCGATCCGGCGGGGGCCGATTGCAGGATCGCCAGGGCTCGAGGGGGTCCGGATGTCGAGAATGACCCGTCACCAGCTGATAGCCGCACCGATCGTCGCGATCGCGCTCGCGATCACGCTCGTGGTGCCGACCCACGAGCTCGCCCACAACGTTTCCGCCATCAAGCCAGCCGTTTCGATTGCCCCAACGTCTTCGGCCGGGTCTGTCGCTTCGGCGACAACTGAGGTCCAGACGGCCGCGCCCTGGATGTTCACTGCGGTCGAGGTTGCGGCCGTTCTCCTGCTCGTGCTGATCACCGTGATCGCGATTTCGGTTGCGCTGCTGATTCGCCGTCGCAGGCCCCCGGCTCACATCCCGTTCGACTAGCGCTTGCTGGTCACGTCGTTGCTGGGACCGCTCGGTAGTGTTCGACGGTTGCCGCCAGGGCCTCGTCCCATGGTGTCGCCGCCACCGAAAGCAGTTGCTCGGTCTCGGTCGAATCGATCACGAAGGGCACGCGGAACTGATAGCTGGATGCCGCGATCTCCCGCATCATCGGGTTGAAGAGGCCAAGCCCCGCCAGCAGCCAGTCGGGAAGTTGAGCGACTTTGCCCCCGACGTTCCATCGGGCATTGATCTGTGCTGTGATCGCAGTTCGAGAGATGGGCGAATTACTCGGCACATGCCAGGCGCGGCCCCACGCTCCTGAGTGGTCGCCTGCGGCGATCATCGTGGCGACGATGTCTGGAAGATAGCTCCAACTGTGTTCGACCGCGGGATTGCCGACAACTCTCGCCGTCTTCGATGCGAGCACGGGACGGAAGAATCCTTCGCCCAGGTGTGACGTGCCCTTGGTGCCCGGGCCGAAGTAGTCGCTCGCCCGCACCTCCACTGCTCGTAGCTCGCCGCGGCCGCTTGCCGCCAGTACTGCCTCCCACCCGGCCTTGCGTACCAGCCCCTTGCTTTCGCCGGTCAGTTGGGGTGAGTGTTCCGTCATCGGTCCGGTTGGCTCGCCGTACCCGTAAAGGTTTCCCATCATCACCAGGCTCGCATCCGACGCAGTCGCAGCGGCAATCGCGGAAGCGTAGATGGGCGGCCAGTCCGAGGTCCACTTCGGATACGGCGGGTTCGTGCAGAGGAAGATCCTGTCGGCACCCTTGGCGGCCATGACGAAGGCCGCCCGGTCTCTCGCGTCCAACTTCACTGGCTCAGCACCGACGATGACTGTCGCTGAGCGCGTGGCGACCGTAACGTCGTCGCCTCTTGCGACGAGTGCCTCGGCAAGCGGTCCGCCGACGAGTCCCACTCCAACCACCAGGTGACGCGTCATGGCTATGAGTCTGGCAGTGGGCGTGGCTATTCTGAACAGATCGGTGACCAGCCCGAGCAAGGAGGACGCTTTGGTGGACGCCAGCTGGGCCAGAGTTCCCATCGAGCCTCAGAGCGTCAACGCGCCGCTGTCGCAGTCTGCGATTTTCCTCATTGCGACGGTCGGCGACTCGGATGCCGCGCGAGACGCTGTCATGGGCGTGGTCGCGGACATCGGCGCACTCGTTCGGGCCGTCGGATTTCGGGACCTGTCCGCACACCTCTCGTGCATCGTCGGAATCGGCCGCGACCTGTGGGATCGACTCGGGCGCACATCCCGGCCCCTGCAGTTGCATCGATTTTCTGAAATCCGGGGCGACAGGCACACGGCTGCGTCGACTCCCGGAGACCTGTTGTTCCACATTCGCGCGGAGCGGACGGACTTCTGCTTCGAGCTTGAGCGGTTACTGCTCGACAAGCTTGGGTCGGACGTGAGCGTCGAAGACGAGGTGACCGGTTTTCGATACTTCGACTCGCGTGACCTACTCGGTTTCGTTGATGGCACCGAGAACCCAACCGGCGCGGCCGTCGAACATGACACGATCATCGGCGACGAGGATCCAGATTTCGCGGGCGGCAGCTACGTTGTCGTGCAGAAGTACCTTCACGACCTTGAGGCGTGGGCAACGCTCTCGGTCGCAGAGCAGGAGCGAATCGTCGGGCGGACCAAGGCCGACAATGTTGAGCTCGAGGACGACGGCACGCGTCTGTCCCATAAGGGCTTGAATACCGTCACCGGGTTTGACGGAGTCGAGCGCGACATCCTTCGTGACAACATGCCGTTCGGGCGCCCGGGGCAAAAGGAGTTCGGCACCTACTTCATCGGGTACGCCGCGGACCTGTCCACGATTGAGGCCATGTTGAAGCGAATGTTCATCGGCTCGCCGCCTGGCGACTACGACCGCATACTCGACTTCTCGACCGCCATCACCGGGTCGACGTACTTCGTGCCGTCGAACGAGTTGCTGGAGAGCCTCGGCGGCTAGTCAGCAGGCGGCGCGCCGCCGAGTTTACGGAGCATCCGAAGGAACTCAGTCCGCTCGGTCGTGGAGAGGGGTTCGAGTACGCGCTCCTGGATTTCCGAGACGAGCGCATCGAGGCCCTCGAGTCGCGCGAGTCCAGCGCTGGTGATGGCCACCAGATTGCGTCGGCGGTCATTTTGGTCGACGCTGCGCTCGACGAGGCCGAGTGTCTCCAGCTCGACGATCGTTGCCGTGACATCGCTTGGATCGATGCTGGTCAGTTTTCCGAGCTCTACCTGGCTCAGGGGAGCCGTATTTTCCAAGGCGGCGAGCAGCCGGAAATGGTAGCCGCGCAGGCCGTCCGCGCCGCCAGCGAACCCCTCGTCGAGGAGGGTGCTCGATCGTGCGTATGCACGGCGGATCAACCAGGTTGCCCGATCCTTGACCCGATCGGGAGCCGAATCAGTCGCCAGCGGTCGCACGGAATCCACGATTCAGCAGCCTAACAGGTTGTTGGCAGCGCCAACGAATGTTATCGTTGGAGCATCCAACCTTGGCACAACCAACGAATTAGGGGACCCACATGGCATCGCAGCGAATCCTGGTCATCGGCAAAAGTCCCGTAGTGCTCAGCGAGGCCGAGCGGCTGCTCAACTCCCTGGGCTTCGCCGCCGCGTCCACCGATCGGTTCGAGGAGGTGACGGGCGATTTTGATCTCAGCACGCTCGACCTGGTCGTGTTCGGCGGACGCGTTCCGGACCACACCAAGGTGAAGCTGAAATCCGCGATCACGGCCGCACAGCCACAGGCGATCTTCGTCGACGGTCTGTCCGGCATCCCCGGCCTGATCGTTGCACAGGTGCGAGGCGCTCTGCTGCCCCTCACGTCCGCTCGCCTTGAGCAGACACACACCGCGCACCGGCGATCGCTCGTGCTCGAACTCGCCTCGGCTGCTGCCGTCACGGTGACGGTCTGGTGGCAAACTTCGGCGATTCCGCCCAACCCGGGCAGCGATTCCAGGATTCTGGTCGAAAGACGGCTCACTGCTGGCGTGCACGAGGTGCGGATCCCAGACGACATCGCGAACGAAGTCGCATTCGCCAGCGTCGAGGTGAACGAGTCGGTTCGGGCCTTCGCACTCGCCCAGCAGATCTAACCGCGGCTAGAGCGGTACGGCGACGACTTGCTGCATTCGTGTGCGTAGCTGCTTCGCCATGTCGATTTCATCGGGGGCGAGGAGCCACTGGATCTGTAGGCCGTCGATGAGCGATGTCAGCTCGATTGCAGTGTCCTCGACGTTCGTCCCCTCGACGAGGTAGCCGGCTGACTCGGCACGACGAAGCGCCCAAAGCGTCCCCGCCCGGATTCGCCTGTACCGTTCCACAAAGTATTCGTGGGCGGGGTGCTTCGGATCGCTCGCTTCCGCTGACAACACCGCGTAAAGCTCGACGATTCCGGAGAGGTTGCTGTTGTATGCGACCAGGTCGATCATCCCGCGGAGTACACCGAGCCCATCTCGCCCACCTGAACCGTTCTCCCGGAATCGAGCCAGTTCGGCGCGGTCGCGTTCCTCGAGCACCGCGCGCAGCAGTGACTCCTTGGTTGGAAAGTGATGCAGCAGGCCGGCACGTGATATTCCACACTGCGCGGCTATGTCGAGCACTGTCGCGCCGTGAAAGCCGACGCGGCCGAACAGTTGGGTCGCTTCCGCGACGATGCGCTCGCGCCGAGCACGCCCAGAGGCGTAACCGGCGTGCTCGATTACGGGTTCGGGGGCGGATGGGGGCTCTAGCGCGGTGGACATCGACTCCCATTCTCCAATTTGCGTGCGACGTGCGTCGTCGTTGACAGGCTGGTTTAAAAACTTACACGAGTGTCGGTTTTCGTGTTACCGTGAACGACATTCGCGTCTCGGCGCGACTATTCATAGCACCCGACAAAGGAGTCGCACCTCATGACAACTATCGAAACCGACATTCCGTCCGCGAGCAGGACACGCGAACCGAAGGGCTTCGCGGCGCGATACGGTCTCGCCAACTTCGGCCTGTTCATAGCGATCCTGGCGCCGACGTTCCTCGCCTTGTCGCTCAAGGTGCAGAACCTGGTCATCGCGCAGGACGGTCCGGGAGTCCCGCGCGCAGAGTCACTCGCCCACGCGGCAGCGCTGTTCGGAATTGTCGCAGGCGCCGGTTCGCTGTTTGCGCTCGTCTCACAGCCGCTCGCCGGTCGACTCTCCGACCGCACCGTTTCGCGCTTCGGAATGCGCAAAGTGTGGATTGTCGTCGGCGTCGTCGGCGCCTTCGTGAGCCTGGCAGTCGCCGGATTCGCGCCGAACACGCCGATCCTCATCATCGCCTTCTGTGCGGCTGAAGTCTTCAGCAATTTCGCCCAGGCCGCCGAGACCGCGTCCGTTGCCGATCAGGTGCCGGTCAATCGACGTGGCGTGATCTCCGGAATCGCCGGCGCATGCACGCCAATCGCGATCCTCGTCGTCGCTCTCGGTCTCCCTGCCATACCTGGAGACGGTCTGAAGTGGACGATCCCGGCGCTCATTGGTTTGGCGTTCGGCCTCCTGTTCGCGTTCACGCTCAAGGACCGTGTTCTGGCGAAGAAGCCCGAGGGCGGCTTCGGCATCAAGCAGTTCCTGGGCTCGTTCTACTTCAACCCGAAGACCCACAGCAGCCTTGGCTGGGCATGGCTCACCAAGGCCATGATCATGTGGGGGTACATCAGCGCGACCTCGTTCCTCACGCTGTTCCTTGCGACTGACTTCGGTATGAACCAGGCGCAGCAGGGAGTATTCAACGGTGAGGCACAGGCGCTGTCCGTGGTGTTCATGGTGATCCTCTCTATCGTGAGCGGCCGCCTTTCCGACCGGTTCGGTCGCCGTCGGCTCTTCGTCACCCTCGGCGGAATCATCTCGGGAGTGGGAATCGTGATTGTCGCAATCGCCGGTCTGGTGCTCGGCGGCGGCGGGCTCGGACTGATCCTCGTCGGCATGGCCATCGTGGGAATCGGCATGGGCATGTTCTTCGCGGTCGACCAGGCGCTCTGCCTCGATGTTCTCCCGAACGCCGATGACACCGCCAAGGACCTCGGTGTGCTCAACATCGCGAACACGCTGCCGGGTCTCATCGTGCCGCTGGTCGGAGGCACCCTGCTGATTCCGCTCGGGCAGTCGCTGTTCGGCGCGGGTTACCCGCTGATGCTCATCATCGGTGCCGTAATTTCAATCGTCGGTGGATTCCTCGTCTACCGCATCAAGGGAGTCAAGTAACAACATGAGTGGCGTGGAAATTCGCTTCCCGTACCAGGATCCGACGCTGTCGGTCGAGCAGCGGGTCAGTGACCTGCTTTCCCGGATGACCCTCGAGGACAAGGCCGGCCTGTTCTTTCATCAGATCATCACGGTGGATGACCCGACGAAGGCCAACGCCGCGTTCGGTATTCCGGCCATCGGATCGATGATTGCGCGCAGGCGGATGAACCACTTCAACGTCTTCGGAGCAGCTGCAACTGGGCGAGCGTTCGCGCAGTGGCACAACGCGGTTCAGCGCATCGCCGCTGAACTGCCGCTCGGAATTCCCGTGAGCCTGTCAAGCGATCCACGCCACTCATTCACAGACAACCCGGGCACCGCGATGATGGCGGGCCCTTTCTCGCAGTGGCCGGAGCCGCTTGGCCTCGCGGCAATCGGCTCCGCCGAGCTGGTCGAGGCATTCGCGGACATGGCTCGGCGCGAGTACATCGCGGTCGGCTTGCGCGCGTCGCTACATCCGCAGATCGACCTCGCCACGGAACCGCGGTGGTCGCGTGTTGGCGGAACCTTCGGCGAAGATGCCGACCTCACCTCGCGCATGGTCGTGGCATACATTCGCGGGTTCCAGGGTGCAGAGCTTGGGCCGGAGTCCGTCGCGACGATGGTCAAGCACTTCCCCGGTGGCGGTCCGCAGAAGGATGGGCACGATCCCCACTTCGCGTATGGCCGCGAGCAGGTGTACCCGGGTGGACAATTCGAATACCACCTGCGCCCGTTCAAGGCAGCGGTCGATGCGGGCGCCGCACAGGTGATGCCCTACTACGGCATGCCGGTGGACACACACTACGAAGAGGTGGGGTTCGGCTTCAACCGCGCCATCATCACCGGGATCCTGCGCGAGCGCCTCGGCTTCGATGGCGTCGTGTGCACCGACTGGGGACTCCTCACCGACGTGCACATTCTCGGTACGCCAATGCCAGCGAGGGCTTGGGGCGTTGAGCATCTGGATCGTGAGAGTCGCATGCTCAAGGTGCTTGACGCGGGGGCTGACCAATTCGGTGGTGAACTCTGCACCGATCTTCTCATCGGACTGGTCCAGGGCGAACGCGTCGATGAGAGTCGACTGGATGTCTCGGTGCGTCGACTTCTGGCCCAGAAGTTCCGCCTGGGCTTGTTCGACAACCCTTACGTTGATGAGGCCGCTGCGGACGCGATTGTCGGAAACGCGGAGTACCGCGCGGCAGGGCTAGCCGCCCAACGCGACTCGATCACTCTTCTCACCAACGGTGCTACGGACGCTGGCCAGACGCTGCCGCTCGTGCGCGGGCAAAAGATCTATGCCGAGGGCGTGGACCCCACGCTCCTGTCCGGGTTCGCCACGGTGGTCGCGACGCCAGCCGATGCGGACGTGGCGATCCTTCGACTGAAGGCACCTTTCGCCCCCGGGGGTACCGGTTTCGAGTCGTTCTTCCACAACGGTTCACTCGCCTTTACTCCGGAGGAGACCGAGCACGTCGTCTCGATCGCGCGTACGGTGCCGACGGTGATCGACATCTATCTCGATCGCGCAGCCATCGTCACTGATTTCGTCGAGGAGGCCGCTGCCATTGTCGCGAACTTCGGCGCCGGGGACGAGGCGTTGCTGTCGGTGCTGTTCGGCGACGCGGAGCCGAAAGGCTCGCTGCCCTTTGACCTGCCGAGATCGATGGATGCCGTCGAGCACAGCCGCGAGGATGTGGCCTTTGACACGAAGGATCCGGTGTTCAGGTTCGGACACGGCCTGCGATATTCGAATCGTACGACCGAGGGGTAAACGTACGAGGGGCCGCCGAACCAACACGGCGGCCCCGCCACCTCGGGGGCGCGGTTGTTGCAATTGGATGCCCCGTCACGACGAAACCTGTTGCCGACACAGCGACGACGGTTGCCGCACGTCCATGAGGAAGTCGGTTAGCCCGAAGCGGAACGCCGGCTCAGGCCGCTGACCGGATTCCCGGTTCGCGCTTGTCGACCACGTCCTCGTATTCAGGGTGCCGGTCGATGAACTCGCGCACGACGGGGCAGATGATGGTCGCAGTGCCGCCCTGCGCGCGGATGTCTTGGAGGGTTCGGCTGATCAGCTGGAACCCAATGCCGTGATGTTGATACTCGGGCAGCACGGCGGCGTGAGTCAGAACGTACCTCGAACCGGTCTTGCCGTAGACGACGAGGCCCACTGGCTGCTCGCCGAGCCACGCGTCGTACTTGCCACCGGCTTTGTCGTCCAGGACGTCTACTTCGAGATGGTCGTTGGTCATGCGGTTCTCACCCCAGCTGTAGCTCGGGCGCGCCCCCGCGAGCCGACAAACCAGGCCGATCGCCTGGCACCCGCCTCCGTTGCAGTTGTGAGCGCGGGAAGGATGTCTGTCCCGACCCGCCGCGCGGCGCCGAGCTGATCCTCTGTCCACAAGAGTTTGACCGCGGCGAGTGCTTGATGCCGGTCACCGTCGCGAAAGTCGGGCCGAAGCGCATTGAGCACTCGATTGCCGCTCGTTTCCGTGGCAGCCAACGGCCCTGGCAGGGGAGCCGTGCGCCTGAGCGCGGCGGCGGCCTGCCGGTACCATCCGACCAGCTCAGCCTGAGACAGGAGAATCTCCGCGCGTGCCCCGGTCTGGGCGATCGGAGGCGGATCATCATCCCGATCCCAGATTCTGCAGATTTCGTCGCCAGACCTCCGCAGCACGGCAACAGCGACGACCAGCGAGGTCAGCTCGGCCAGGTCAACGGACTTCGCGCCGCGTTCCGCGAGGAATTGACGGGTCGCGTCATCCAGGAGTCTGGCCGCGTTGGTCGCATTCACTGCTTCGGAATCGGGTGGGGATCCGGTGAGCGAGGCGTGACCCCGCAGCAGCGCGTACCGCACGGCTTCTCCGAGGTAGTTGGCGGACTGGTCGAATGCGTTGGCGAGCGCGCGATTCACGTTGGCGGTGGCGCCGCGCGGCCAGAGGAGGAGGGTCACGATCACCGCAACGCCGCAGCCGAGAGCGACGTCGCCAATGCGGATGAATCCGAGGTCAACTCCGACCGGTCCGACAATGCTGAACAACAGCAAGAGGTTGAAGGTGAACCCCGCCTGACCTGCCGCGAACGAGACGACCGACGCCAGCACGGTGAATGCGAACGCGAAGGGAAGCAGTATCCAGCTGATGGCGGTGTGGTCGCCGATGATCAGGACGACGGGGAGCCCGACTACGAGCCCGATCGCGGTGCCGATGAGCGCGCGAACCGCGGTCTGGCCGGTGTTCACGGCGTTCGACCGCAGGATTGCCAGCGTTCCGAAGACGACCCAGAACGCGTGTTGCACCCCGAGTATGTCGGCGAGGAACACGGTCAGTCCAAAACCAAGCGCGCCACGGATGCTGTTGTGCAGCCAGACGGAATTCCAATTCAGGTGGGCGCTGAGCCGGTCCTTGGCGGAACTGACAGGGGAGAGATCGATGAGGTGTTGCCACCAGGTTCTTCTTCTGGCGACTGCGCACGCTTCGGTCTGCTCGATGATCGCATCAACGAGGAGTGTCACCTCGCGTACGAAAAAGGATGGCTCAAGCAGCGCGAACAGCCCAGCACGGCCATCGCGGGTGCCGTCGGAGCTAGTGAAGGCGTCGACAACTGCCTGGTTGGCACCATCGTGAGCCTGCTTGAGCCGCGGTCTCCACCCGGCAACCACCACGGGGTCGGGTCGCGCGACGGCGAGCAGTTCTGCGCAGGCCTGAAGCGACTGCCCGGCGATGTCCATCGCTTCGCGCTCCTCGGCGGTGGTCAACGGATGGTCCTGTTTGAGCGTGTTCTGAAGCAGGAAGAGCTGTTCCGCAATCTGCGCAACGCTGCGTGCCGAGCGGCTGAGGCCGGCTGGACGGTAGGGAGCGGAGAGAAAAGCGGTTTTGAGCGCGGATGTCGCAGCGGTCGTCGCACTCGAGGGGGTGTCATCCGCGTCCAGGCCGGACATGGAGCGAAGTCGCCCGCCCAACTCACGGCAGGCGTCTCTAGCCAGGCGCGGCAGCGGTTCCCCCGACTTGCGGGGCGGGAGAAGAAGTATCGCCAGGAGGGAGGCGGCGCCTGCGAGTAGCCACCCGAGAAGTCGCGCCGGGATCGAATCGACCGGACCAGGCAGGGTCACGGGAAGCAGGATCGCGATCAGCATCGCTGCCTGCGCGCCAGCCAGGACCGAGCTGACGATTCCAGCGAACAAAATGAGAAACGAGAGGACGAGCGTCACCGCCGTTGCAAGCCAGAGATTCTGGGAACACGCCGTGCCAACGGTGACCAGCACCGCTCCGGCACCGACCAGCGCAAGATGAGACTTGGTGCGTCGCGTGTTGCTTCCGCCGAATTCAGCGAAAAGAAGCATCGAGATCGATCCGAGCGCCGCGAAGAGGGCCGCAGTCGGGTTGCCGAACACCTTGTCAGCCAGGGCAAAAGTACCTGGCGCGACGATCGCGACCCTGAGCGCGCGAAACAGCGCGGACCTCGGGAGGGTGCGCGCGCGCTCTGTCCAAGTCACTTTGGCAGCTTCGCATTCAATGCGTCACGGTGCAACGAACTCACCCATTACGAGCACCGGGGCGCAAATAGTATTGCGGCATGGCACCGAACGCCGAGCAGCGGCCGTGACATCGGTCGCGCGAAAGCTGGGCTGGTGGGTGGAGGACTATGCCTTCGCGGCATACTGGCAGGTGCGCGCCCTGGTGTG
>DASXNG010000095.1:0-3980 GCA_036495225.1 Galbitalea sp. | reverse complement strand
TTGGGGCGATCACCTATAACGGCGCGTCCTACACCGCGGTTGCACACGCTACGAGCGGTCACAAGTTCCCGGCAGGCAGCGGCGTCACGAACAACGGCGAAACGCTGACCCTGCACGGCACGCTGCATCCGAAGCTCCAGTCTGGTTGTGCTCCGCCGCCCAAGGTCTGCATCCCAGACAGCGCGGTCAGCTACACCTACAGCGCCAACGACTCGAACTCGGGCACAATCACCGTCGTGGACGTTCCGAACTCGACCGGCAAGCTCTGCAACCCGTTCTATGTCACAGCGACAAGCTGGGTGTTCACCAACAGCTCGAGCATCTGGCCACAAACGCTCGACGTGGTCGACAAGCTGGGCGTGATCGATTCCGTCGGCACGTATGACTACGCGGCACAGGTCACTTGCGGCCAGGGCGACATCTACGCTTCGACCGACGCGAACTCCCCCTCGCTGAACCCAGTATCGCCGCTGAATGGTCCGAGCAACCCGTTCACAGAGCACTTCCTCAGCGACATGGGCTTCGCCGGAAACAACTCCCCGACGTACATCGTTGACAACGCGAACTGCTGGCAGCGCACCCCGGAGACGGGAACGCCCACCACCGCGGTCGCCACGTGCTCGCCTGATTCGAGCAACACTCTGAACCTTCCTGCAGTTCCGGGTGGGGTTTGGACGGTCACGGGATCTGGCTACTCCAACAGCTACGGCATCGGCGACGGTGCGACCGTCCACTCGCTGTCAGGCGGTTACGAGACCTACACGATCACGTTGACCGACGGTTCCGCGCATGACGGCTACAACGTAACGTCGTCCGGACCATGGACCTGGACGCCAGTGGACAAGTCGGGACTCGACTGCTCGCACTATGAGCCGTCTGCCTCCGACTCGGTTGGCGACTGCACCTACCAGGACGGCTCATCGGAGACGGTGACGTTCACGTTCACCAACACGGCGTCGAACAAGCCGGTCACGTTCACGATCGCGAGCCTCGGCATCACCGACACGGTGGCTGCCGGGCAGACTGACACGAAGTCGGTGCAGGTCGGCACAGCCGGCGGCTCGTACGACGTCGTCATGACAGACAGCGCCTCTACCGTGATCACGTCTTCGACCATCGTGGTTTCGCCGTTCGCCGGCTGCCAGCCGGAATCGGGTTCGCCGTCGTTCACCCTGGCCACGTGTGCAGTTGTTGACAGCGCTCCGACGGCCGACCTGCCTGCAGTTCCGGGTGGCAAGTGGACGATCACCGATGGCACGCATCCGCACACGTACGGTGTGGGCCTCGGTGTCACCGGCCTCACCGTGCCGGACGGCTTCGTTGACTACACGATCACGTTGACGGACGGCGACAACAGTGACGGCTATGTCGTGACAACGACCAGCACAGACTGGAACCCGCAGTCGCGGGACAGCCTGGACTGCGCGCACTATGCGCCGTCATCGAGCAGCGCGATCGGTGTCTGCCAGTACGTTGCTGAGGGGGGCTCCACCGAAGCGGTGACGTTCACCTTTGACAACACGGCTTCTAACCGTGCTGTGACGTTCAGCATCGCGAGCCTCGGCATCAACGTGCTGGTCGCTCCGGGTGCAACCGCAACCGCGGCGGCCACCGTCCCGATCGCTGGGGCAACGTACACCGTCGAGTACACCGACGCGTCATCGGCTTCGGTCGGTTCGCAGGATGTCTCGGTCGCAGGCTTCACCGACTGTGCGCTGCCTGGCGACCCCAGCGTCGTCCAGCAGACCTGTGGTCCTGACGGAGGCCTGGTTGGCGGCTCGATCACGGTCGACCTCAACCCGGAACTGAAGTACTCCATCTCCGGTGGTCCCGATGGCTTCACGCCGATCGACGACGTACAGAGCGCTGTGACCCCGCTTGCCGCTGGCAGCTACATCGTGTCGGTGGTGGCGAGGGACGGGTTCGAGCTCACCGGTGCCGACTCGTGGCCGCTGACGATCGCGATCACGCCGCTGACCTGCACCGTGGTGCAGGCGAGCGCGTTGTCGACGCCCGCCAGCTGCACCGAGGCGCAAACCAGCGTCGAAGGCAGCGTCACCGTTGTTCCGAACGCGGAGATCCAGTACACGATCAATGGCGCTCCGGTCAGCCAGACCATCACGACGGAAGGCACTGGCACCTACGTGGTCGACGCGTCGCTCGTTGATGGTGCGGCCGCCCTCGGCTACGTGCTGACGGGTCCGACAGAGTGGACGTTCACCCTGTTCGACGGCTGCCTGACAACCTTGCCGGCCTTCCACGCGAACGCGACGAGCGACGATGCGGTGTGCACCGACGGTTCGCCGCAGGGCACGATCACGCTGGAGCACGACGCTAGCGAGCTAGGCAAGATCGGTTACAAGATCCAGAAGATCGGATCCGCGACCATCACCGACCTCGGAACGTCAGCAACGACGACGCACGTTGGTCCGGGCACGTACCACGTGACGGCGTACACGGTGAACCCGGAAGACGGTTTCCAGGGTGAAAGCGACTGGACGCTCGCCATTGCTTGGGACGGCGTGCCGTGCGCGAGCACGACAACGCTGGCCTTCACGGGAGGGACGATCGGACTGTTCGGGCTCGCCCTCGCCGGCAGCATGCTGTTCCTCGGAATCGCAGCGCTGTACATCCGCCGCCGTGGATCACGCAGCGCGGAGTGAAGCAAATAACTGGCTGATCTGATCGGTTAGTTGCCAGGAAGGCCCCGGCCCGCGCAAGCGGCTCCGGGGCCTTCTCGCGTTGCTGACGCACTTACTAACTAGCGGGCGAGCCACTCGTCGCGCAGGAGCGCGTAGATGCCGGTGTCCGCCCACTCGCCCTTGAACCAGAGGTCCTGCACGAAGTGGGCTTCCTCGCGCATCCCCAATCGGGTGCAGAGCGCAATCGAGGCGGTGTTGCGCGGGTCGAGTTCTGCGTACACGCGGTGCAGGCCGATGTCCCGGAACGCAACATCCAGCAGGGCGTTCGCGGCCTCCGTGGCATAACCGTGACCATGAAAGTCCGGATGCATCGTCCAGCCGATCTCGGCTCGTGAGCTCTCGAGGTTGGAGATCGTGAAATACAGTTCGCCAATGAATTGCGCTGCACGCTCTGGCACCGTCAGCTCGATGCCAAGCTGCCAGTAGTCGCCGTCGGCCGCGAGTGTTGTAGCTTCCGCATACTTGCTGACGCGTTCGACAAGATCCTCGCGGGTCCTTGGTCCGTGGAGCAGGTAACGGCAGACATCCTCGCGGGACTGGTACGAGTAGACGGCGTCGACGTCGTCGGGTGTCATGAGCCGAATTGTGACGCGCTCAGTGCGGATCGGGTTGGTGAAGCTGTAGGGAAGAGCGGGCTCTGTGCGCATTTTCTAAGGTTACGAGGACCTCACGCAGAGGCGCTGTTGCTACTCGGGTCTTCCTTGGCGAGTTCGCTCCGCAGGCCATAGATCGCATCGAGCCCCGCTATGAAGTCTTGCGCGCGCCCGTCGAGTGCGAGGTCCTTCGCCCGAACGGATGGGGTGTGCAGCAGCACACCGGCCAGATGGCGGAGGGCTGCCTCGGTCTCAGCGCTGTGGTCGCCCCGCTGCTTCGCGCGAGCAATCTCCGCCTCGAGCAGGTCGAATACGTGCGCGCGCAGCGCGACGATTGCCGGCTCGACGCTCCGTTCGGCAGAGTAGCGAGCGGCCGCATCCGCGACCAGTTCTCGTGCGTTGTCGGCGGCCGCGAGTTCCTCCACCGGCGCGTGCAGGCTGATCGTTTCGAGGTCAAGTAGTGAGATGCCGTCGAGCGCGACGACGGCGGGGTCGACGTTGCGGGGCATCCCGAGGTCGATGATCAGGCGGCTCTCCGTACCGATGATCGAACCCGTGCCGATGACGGTCGCGCTCGTGCAGGTGATGATGACATCCGCGTCGAGCATGGCGCCCGACAGATCGCGCTGGACCGGCAGACCGTACTTCGCTCCGAAGGCGTCACCGCGACCGGACGGTGAGAAAA
>DASXNG010000094.1:0-2958 GCA_036495225.1 Galbitalea sp. | reverse complement strand
AGCCGTGAGAGCGCTCTCACGGATTGGCCGAAAAACTGGCCCCGCACTTCGCAGGGCCACTCTTCGTTGGAATCTCGAGACATTCCCACCATCCCCCGATTCGGGCGGAAACACAAGAGTTCACACGAAAGCCGACCCGCGCCTTTCGCCAACGTTGCGCGTTGTCTGCAGCCACACGCGCACTATGCCGACTGCGAGCCAGACAATCCGAGAATGCCCGCCAGCCTGCTGTACCCCTCGCGCACGTCGCCGCCCGGCGGAAGAAGCAACTGAACAGCGACGTGATCGGCGCCGGCATCCAGATGCGCTCCGAGGCGTGAAGCGATCGTCCTATCGTCGCCCGTGACAACGAGTTCGTTCAGCAAATGGTCGCTGCCCTCGCCAGCGAAGTCAGCATCGCTGAAACCCATACGACGGAAGTTGGCGAGATAGTTGCTCATCGCGAGGTAGTTGTGCAGGGACGCGCGGCCCACCGCGAGCGCTGCGGCCGGGTCCGAGCTCAGCGCGACACGCTGCTCAGTAGCGAGTAAAGCGGTTCCGAGAATCTGGCGCGCTCCGCGAGTGAACTCGGGGGTGACGAGGTACGGATGCGCGCCCGCGGTGCGCTCCGCGGCGAGGCGAAGCACGCGCGGGCCGAGGGCGGCGAGCACCACCCGATCCCGCGGCACTCCTGCGTCATCCAAAGCGTCGAGGTAGCGCACGAGCGGCTGATACGGTCGCGCCGCGCCCTCCTGTCCTGTGCGCTCGGGATGTCCGACGCCAACTCCCAAAAGGAAGCGTTCCCGGTGACGCGCGACGATTCGATGGTACGAGCGAGCCAGCACCGCGGGGTCGGTGTTCCAAATGTTCACGATGCCGGTCGCGATCACGATCTGTTCGGTCGCGTCGAGCAGGCCTTCGACCTGGGTCAGGTCGTCGGTTGGCGATCCGCCAACCCAAATCGATCCGAACCCAAGGCTTTCGATGTGCGCCGCAAGTGAACCATCGAGGTCGCTTCCGCCGCGCCAAGCGCCGAACGATCCGAGCTGCTTGTTCCACGAAGTCGTCATGACTTGTGCAACGGATGATCGTGGGTGCTTGTTCCCCAGGTGCATGTGACCGAAGCGCCGGATCGAACAACCTCACCCGAACTGGACGTGATCTTGTGCTCAGAAGCGGAGTGAGGACCATTGAGAGTGAGACGTCACAACGAAGGGATCATGATGCAGACTCACCCCACAGTGGGATTCGACTCCGACGTCAAGCCGCTGTTCCGGGAGAGTGACCGGGCAGCCATGAGCAAAGTGTTCGATCTCTGGAGCTATGACGATGTCGTGCGATGGGAGGACGCCATCCTCGCGCACCTGGCCGATGGGTCGATGCCGTGCGATGGCCAGTGGTCGGCCGCACGGATCGACTTGTTCAAACGATGGATCGCAGACAGGTCCCAACCGTAAACCAGCTCCACGTACCGATCCTCGCATGCATGACAAGCAGCTGCAGGGCCGGATGCCGAGTCGCGAAGGCCGCATTCACCAGCGTCGGCGCACCGTTGCTTTCCTGCCCGTCACCAGGCTTGCCGCCGGAACGTCATCAGCGACAACCGCGCCGGCGGCGATGACGGCGTCACGACCGATCTTGACGCCGGGAAGGATGGTGGCTCCCGCACCGATCCAGACGTTCTCGGCCACATCGATCATGAAGGTAACCTTCGGGCCGACCATCACGCGATCGCCGAGGCGAATGCCCGCGTAGTCGAGAAACGTGCAGCCCTGCTTGATGAAAACGCGCTCGCCGATGTCGAGATTGAGCCCGTGATCCGTGTAAAACGGCGGGTAGATCGCCAGGCGCGCGGGCAGCGGATTGCCGAGGATCTGCTCAAGCAATGCGGTCCTGCCCGCTTCATCCTCGAACGGAAGGATGTTGAGGCGCGACGTGAGACATCCACAGGCCCGAATACAGCGGAAAGCTACCTGTCAACCCCAGCCATGCGAGCGATCGCTGCGCGGAACACGGTTTCAGCCGGGCCCACAACGAGGTTGTCGTTGATGTACAAGGCCTCCAACCAGGCGAGAACCTCCGCTTCATCCAAACCGACGGCAGCCCAGTCGACCCCCACCTCCGCCGACGACTTCACGTTCTCGCCAGCCATCCACGCGCGCGCGATGATGCGATGGTCCTCGTAACCCTCAGGGGTCCACAACAACGCGATCGGATCAGTGTCGCCCTCCTCGTGGGCATGGTCGATGTGACCCGAACCCAGCCATGGAAGCATCATCACGTCACCCTCAAGCTCGACCTCGAGGACGTCCAGCTGCGTGGGTTCGGAAACGTCAGCCGGGTACACGGTAAAGCCGGCCTCGTGCCACGCCTCCGCCTCATCGCAGTCCTCGAGCAGCTGCTCGATGCGCGACTCCAGGTGCAGGGCAAGAGCGGAGGCCCAGTCGAGCAACAGTTTCGTGCGCAAAGTCGGCCACGGGCTCGTCTCCCCCGCGACATCCGCTGCGTCGTGAAAATGATGGGTCAACTCGCCGTTGTTGGCCTCGAGATGGAGTTTTCCGTCAACAAAATTCAGGTACAGGGCGATCGAGCCATCCTCGAGCACCTCGGCATCCACCTCGGGTTGCGGAAGATCTGCCGGGTAGGGCGACAGCGCTGACCGGGGGTCGCCAAGGTCGAGCACGGCCGTGAAGCTGGTTGCCGGCAATTTCAAACTCGGGTCGCTCACGGGGGTCCTATCGGAGTGGGTGGTGTCTCCAACGGTAGTCCGAATGCGAAGGCTGGAGGTCAGTTGACCGCGACGGTGGCTTCTCGCTTTGCAGGTCGAAGGCGCGCGACCGGCCAGTCGGCTGAGATTGCCGCCGACAGCGACGCCATCGGAATCTCAGGATGGCGGGCGCGCTCGCGCGCGAAGTCGAAGGGTGCCTCACGTCGGGACTGCATCTCGACGGCGGCCTCGGTGACGCGGGAGGCGAACGG
>DASXNG010000093.1:0-1759 GCA_036495225.1 Galbitalea sp. | reverse complement strand
CCTGCTCATACACACGGATCCGGTCGGCCCGATCACCGAGGTCGTAGCGGATCGGGGGCTCGCTCCAGCGAACGTGAAATGGCAATTCGACGACGCCAGAAGCCTTCACCAAATCCGGGGAATCGAGATCGGAGGGCACGGCTACGGGCCGGGCGTCAGGGCCGAGAACGTTGCTGCGCGTGCGAGCCATGCCAGAAGCTTACGAACTGGACTCCGCCCACCCCCGCTTTTTCGAAACCGGTTGGTGTCCCAACAACAGGGTCCCCGTACGTCCCGCTCAATCCCGCTCGGTCCCACAGCCACGGATCGAAACGTCTGCGACCGGCACGGACTTGGACCGAGAGAGACGTGTCGGGATGTGGCGAGAACCTACGGTCCTTCCTGATAATGCTGAGGTCGCAAGTTCGATTCTTGCTAGCCCCACCACTCGCTCCTCGCGAGCTCCCTCGGTTCAGAGACCGAGGTCGTCGCCGTACGGCATCGGGTTGCCCGCTCCGAGCTCCCGACAGCGCTCGTTCAGGCAATGCGCGAGCAGGTCGTAGTCCTGACGAGACGGGACCGAGCTGCCGTCGAGGAACGCCCTGAGTTGGTCGACGGGTTCGTTGCCGCCGAGCGCGAGGTACTGCGTCCACAGCTCCTCGACCCGAAATTCCGCCTGCGTCCGGCCCTTCTCCAGGATCTCGTGGAGCACCGGCGAGGTCCTGTCCGTCATCGGCCGGCACCACTGATCACACGTGCGCGCACGCGATCACCTCCTGCTGGCGCTATCTCGTTCGATTTTCTGTTGGGGCAATACCCCCTGGCCGGAGCACGAATCGGCATCGTCGGCCGCAATCGGGATGGCGTACCCACGTCCTTCCGTGGGTACTCCTCTTGCAATGCACGTCGTCCGACCGCTCGGGTGCGGCGAGCCCGCAGTCGCCATGTCACGCACTCCTAATCAGTCCGTACCGTCTCCGACGATGACCGGCTCCGAAGCGGTCGAGTTCGTCCTTGAACGGGTGGTGGACTCGACAATGGAGCAGATCGTCTCCTTGGCCTGCGAGGCCATCGAAGGATGCTCCATGGCCGGCATCACGCTCCTCGACACGAGCGGGCCCCACACGTTGGCGGCGACGAGCGATGCCGCAAGGCGAGTCGACCAATTTCAGTATGAAGTGAGCAGCGGACCCTGTCTCGATGCGTACCGCGATCGAGTCGTGCACCGCGTCGACTCAACCGATTCGGACTCCCGCTGGCCGGAGTTCTGCCGGCTGGCCCGCGCTGAAGGCGTGCGCTCCGTCCTCTCGCTTCCGCTTCTCGTTCGGCAGGACGGCCTCGGCGCGCTCAACCTGTACGCCGACATCGAGAGCGCATTCGGCCCGGCCGAGGAACGGATCGGAATGGCCTTCGCGACACATGCGTCGATCACCCTGAGTCATGCCCAGGGGTTTTGGCGTCAGGAGCAGGCGCGGCAAAACCTCGAGATCGCGTTGACCACGCGGGGGGTCATCGACCAGGCCAAGGGGGTCCTGATGGCACGAACCGGGCGAAGCGCGGACGAGGCGTTCGAGTCGCTGCGCCGGGCGTCGCAGCGGACCAACCGCAAGGTGTCCGATCTGGCGCAGGAGATCATCGAGTCCGCGCAGAGCGGCTCCCCTCCCCTCACCGAATGAGCGCGACCCGCGCTAGCTGACGCCGACTTCGCCTGCCGTCGGCTCGGGCCCGCAGCCACCGTGATCTTCGGAACGGATGTGCAAGATCTCCGTCAGCCCTGTGA
>DASXNG010000092.1:0-4371 GCA_036495225.1 Galbitalea sp. | reverse complement strand
CGGACGTCCGGTCGGCCTAGGGCCCGATGCCGAGAATGCGAACGGGATCCTGATGGCCTACCAGGGCAGCACCGAGGCCGGCCAGGCAGTCGCCGACGCGATCTTCGGCAAGATCGACCCGAGCGGCAAGCTGCCGATCAGCTGGCCGTCGGACGCGGCCGCCCCGGGCGGGGACTTCAACGGCTCCGCCCCCTCACCGCTGGGCGACGAGCCGAAGTTCTTTGACCAGCTACCGGGCACGGGATCCGGTCAAGGCCATTCGTACAACCCGCTTTACCCGTTCGGGTTCGGCCTGTCCTACACCACGTTCACGACCACCGATCTCTCGGTGACACCGACTGTTTCCCGCAACGGCACGGCGACCGCGACGTTCACGGTGAACAACACAGGAACTCGTAGCGGGACCGACATCGTTCCCGTCTACGTGTCTCAGGCGGTCAGCAGCGTGGTCGTGCCTCCGCAGCGGTTGGTCGGGTTCACACGAGTCACACTAGACGCCGGCCAGTCCAAGACTGTTCACGTCGACTTCCCGGTCTCGACGCTGGCCGAGACGCAGGGAGACATCAACGCGTCCGGACCACCCACTGTCGAACCAGGTGGCTATACCGTCGAGTTGGACCACAACGACACGACGCCGTACGACGTTGCAGTGTCAGCACCATTCACCATCCACTGATTCGCGAATGCAGGATCGCCGCGCCAACTCTGGCGCGGCGATCCTCACCTTGCGGACGGTCAGTAGGTGCGGCGTGAGACTCAGACTCTTCAGCCCGTTGACTTATTGCGCTAGCACCTCTGTCGCCGACACGACGTGGAAGAAGAACTCCGCGGTCTGTCGATCGCGCTCGCCGGCCACGGCGCCAGCGACGTCCAGGCCGTTCAGGCCGGGTTGACCGGATTAGAGAGAGGGTGACAGCGTTGTCAGTCTTTGTCTCGGAGACGGAGGTTGTGAGCGAAATCGGGTGCTTGGGGACCCTCCGGTCTGTGGTGGATCGCCTTAGCGTCAAGCGAGTCGCCATCGTTTGCGATCAGGGGGTTGCGAACGCCGGGCTTCTTGACCTCGTCTTGGATGCGTTTGGGCCGCTGCACCCGGTGGCGCAGCTCTTCACGGACCCCGATCCGTCGATCGCCGATGCCGAGCAAGCGTCTTGTCGCGCGCGCGAACAAGGCGCGGACTCGGTGCTGGCTGTAGGTGGCGGCAGCGGCCTTGCCCTCGGCAAAGCCGTGGCAGTAGGGCTCGGCAGCGGTCGGCCGATATCCGGACTCGCTTCCGCCCAGAATCCTGCGTCAGCCGGGCCTGTGCCGACTGTGGCAATTCCCACGACCGCCGGCTCTGGAAGCGAGGTATCGAGCGTCTTCGTGTTACGGGACCCGGGCAGTCCGGCGGCCCTCGTCGTCCGCCGTCGGGGCTATGCCCCACGTGTGGCGCTGCTCGACGCGACGCTGCTGAGCTCGCTGCCGCGTGACCCGATGATCTTTGCGGCACTCGATTCGCTGAGCCACTCGCTCGAGGCGTTGTGGGCAAGAGCCGCAAGTTCTTTTACCGATGCCCTGGCCAAAGCGGCGGCGGAACGCGTGTTCGCGGTTCTCCCAACCTGTGTGCGTGACCGCGACCCGCGGTCACTCCAGATGTTGCTCGAGGCAAGCGCTATGGCGAATCTCGCCTGTGGAAACAGTGGGCTCGGACTCGTCCACGCGCTGTCGATTGCGACCGCAGTGCGGCTGCCGCACGGCTATCAGAACGGCGTGCTCTTGCCTGCGGTGGCCGCATTCAACTACCCGTTCGTGAGCCCTGACATTCAAGCGCTGATTGACCGACTCGCCCCGTTGTATGACAAAATCGAATTTCGGCCCCGCTTCGCACACGATGACCTCGACGGGACGATGGTCGATGCGATGGTCGACGTCGCATTCAATAGCCCGCTGCATATCAACAACGTGCGGCACGCGGGCAGACGAGACCTATGTGAGATTCTCGTGCGGGCTGGAGCGCCAGTGAGCGAATCGAAGCAGCCGACCGTCCGAGACTAGCCCCCTTTAGGGCTGAGTCAGCGACCGAGGTGCGCTCCTGCGGTCCTCACGAATCGAACGCGATGTTCACGTTCTTGATCTGAGTGTAGGAGTGGAGCTCTTCGGTGTCCTCCTCGCGACCAATGCCGCTGTCCTTATAACCGCCGAATGGGGTGCCCAGAAAGTGCTTCCCGCTGTCGTTTACCCAGACGAATCCGGCTTCGACGTCGCGGGCGAACGAGTGCGCGATACGGAGATCTTCGGTGTAGACGCTGGCGGTTAATCCGAATCTTGTGTCGTTCGCAAGCGCAATCCCAGTTTCATAGGTGTCGAACTCGATAACCGCGAGGACTGGGCCGAAGATCTCCTCACGCGCCAAGCGCATACCCGGCTTGACGTCGGCGAACACCGCTGGTGAGAGAAAGAAACCGTTGGCCAAGACCGTATCGTCAGGAATGGTGCCTCCGACGAGTAGGCGTGCGCCTTCCTGGAGACCTAATTCGATATACCCGGCAACCTTGTCTCGTTGTTGTCGGTTCACCAGCGAACCGACCTCGGTGTTGCGGTCCCGCGGCAAGCCCACGCGGAGTGCGGCAATCTTATCCACAAGTCGGTCGACGAACTCCGAGCGAATATCGCGGTGAACCATCAGCCGTGACGTCGAGCCGCACGATTGACCTTGAAAAGTGAAATTCATGCCTCGGATAGCTCCGTCGACTGCCTTATCGAGATCGGCGTCTGGAAAGATGACAATCGGATTCTTCCCGCCAAGCTCGAGCGTGACTGTCTTGACACCTACCTCGGCGGCGCGTGCCTGAATTGCCCGGCCAGTCTCCGCTAGTCCTATAAAGGCAATGCGCCGCACATCAGGGTGCGCTACCAGCGAGTCGCCAGCGTCACGGCCATAACCCGTGATCACGTTGATAACCCCGGGAGGAAAAATTCGCTTGAAGTCCTCCGCCAGCCGCAACGCGGTCAGCGAGGTGTGCTCGGAAGGCTTGAGGACCAGGGTGTTGCCGGCGATCAGCGGCGCGGCGATCTTCATGGTCGCGAACAGGAGCGGGTGGTTGAAGGGAATGATCCGTCCAACAACACCAAACGGCTCACGTAGCGTGTAGTTAACGCGACCCCAGCCGGTCGGAACCGTCTTGCCTTCAGTGAGGAGCGCCAGGCCGGCGAAGTAGCGAAGCTCAGCCGCGCCAATATCGACGTCCTTCTCTAACTCCGAAACCGGCGTGCCGTTGTCGTCGGCGTCGAGCTGAGCGAGCTCTTCACGCGCGCCTTCAATTGTGCCGGCAAGTTCATATAGACACTTCGCGCGCTCGGTAGCGGGGAGCCGACGCCATGCCGGAAACGCCGCCTGGGCGGCGGTCACCGCGACGTTGACGTCCGCCGTTGCGCAGTTCGGAATCCGTCCAAGCAGCTCGCCGGTTGCGGGGTTGTGGACATCGATCGTCTCCCCGGACCGCGCTGCCACGGCCTCGCCGCCTATCAGCGCGGGGATCATGGGTGGTACGCGCGTGGTCGTCATCGCGCTCCTTCGGTCGTCGTGTAAGCGGTTGTCGCCAAAGGCTGGGTCAGCTCGTTGATCGTCGCCTCGGCAGCTGCGCCCACGTCGACCGGAACCCCAAATTCCTTCAGGCCCTGGGCCAACGCGGTGACACCCACCAAGGGGTACAGCGAGCGTGAGGCGAGGCCCATATGGCCGATACGCACCACCTTCCCGACCAGTTCACCCTGCGCACCCGAGATAATCACGCCCGACCGATCGCGGATCAGCTGCCGCAACTGTGCCTCGTCTACGCCATCGGGCAGCCGCACGGCGGTCACGCACGACGCCGCAATGTTCTCGCGACGTGGCCACAGCTCGAGCCCTGCCGCTTTGACGCCGGCACGGCACGCGCGGGCGGCACGGCCGTGACGCGTGATCGATGTCTCCAGACCTTCTGCGAGGACTTCGTCGCAGGCGGCCTCAAGTCCGGTGATGTCAGTTACCGACGGGGTAAACGGATACTGTCCCTGCTCCTCCCAGCGCTCCTTCCAATCGAGAAGCGAGATGTACGACCGCCTAGGCGCACCCGGGTTGGCGCGCATCGCCGCCCAGGCGCGATCGCTGACGGTCACGAGCGATAGGCCCGGCGTTGCGCCCAAGCACTTCTGAGGTCCTGCAACACAGATATCCAGTCCCCAGTCGTCGGGGCAGACCTCGTTTCCGGCCAGTGAGGAGACGACGTCGCAGATCGTCAGAGCCCCATGCTCCCGCGCAATCGGCCCAATCTCCGAAATCGGGTTGAGTGTCCCCGACGGAGTCTCGCAATGAACGACCGCAACCACACTGATGTTCGGATTCTCCCGAAGGGC
>DASXNG010000091.1:0-6643 GCA_036495225.1 Galbitalea sp. | reverse complement strand
ACGAGCGAACCCGCCATGGATCGTCGAGCGGATGCACGCATCCGTTTGGGCTCCCGCAACGATGAGTCGGCCGACGTGGGCGTCGGCGAGAATTTCTTCCAGGTTGGTGCCCTCGAAGGAGTCGCCGTAGTTCTTCTGCACGAGTGGTTCTGACACGTGCCGCACGAGTTCGGGAACGTATTGCCAGCGCTCCTCGCCCGGGATGAGGTCTTCGTCTGCGTGCTGAACCCACACGACCGGCACGTTCTCCTCGCGCGCCCGATCGACCAGTGTGCCGATGTTCGCAACGACCGCGTCGCGCTTGTAGGCGTCCATGACCACGCCGTTTTGAACATCCACCACCAGAAGTGCGGTCTTGGGTCGGTCCGGCAGAGTTGTCATCTCGAACTCCTTAGCGAATCAAGCGGATGGATGCGACTAGCTCTCGTCTCAACGTTAGAACGCACCACTGGCGCCCGCCAGCCAGCCGAAGAACGTGCGAAGTCCCACGGCCCCTGCTGGAGCAATGTCGGCAATGCGCGTCTATTGTGCAGTTTATGCAGCAGCCTTCGCTTCTCGTTTCGGGAGCCGGAATCGCCGGTGCTGCGCTTGCGACCTTCGCGGCCCGCGCAGGATTTGATGTAACTGTCGTCGAGCGGGCCGGGGGGCAGCGATCGAGCGGGAGCCCCGTGGATGTTCACGGCGAGGCTTACGATCTCGCCGAGGGGTTGGGCATCGTGGACGAGCTCAGGGCGCACGCGACGAAGACCCGTGAACTCGAGTTTGTGGATTCAGCTGGCGCAGCGGTCGCGCGCATGCCGATCAACTCGGGGCTCGACGCGCGACACATCGAGATTCCGCGCACCGAGCTCTCCGCCGCGCTCGCTTCCGTGGGCAAGGACGACTACGAGGTTGTCTGGTCGGATCAGCTCATCGCACTCGAGCAGGCGGGGGAGATGGTCAACGTCGAATTCGCGCATTCCACGGCACGTGACTTCGATCTCGTCGTTGGCGCCGACGGTCTGCACTCCGGCGTGCGGGCTCTTGCATTCGGGCCCGAGGACGACTTCGTCCGTTTCTGCAACCTCTATGTCGCCACGGTTGCGCTGACCGAGACCGTCGCCGATCTCGGTCGAGTCGTGATGCACAACTCGCCGGGTGCGTCGGTTACCGTGCACCCGGTCACGGGACATCCGGGCGCCGCCTTCATCTTTCGCAGCGATCAACGAGTGCCGATCCGTGATCGATCCGCGGCGCTCGACCTGATCAGGTCGACCTACCGCGACGTGGGCTGGCGCGCTCACGAATTGGTCGAGACTTACGCGGAGGCCGACGAAACCTATTTCGACGCGGTCTGCCAAGTGCGAATGGACGCGTGGTCGACTGGTTCGATAGGTCTGGTCGGTGACGCGGCATCCTGCTTGTCGTTGTTCGGCGATGGCTCGAGTTCGGCGATGATCGGGGCCGCGACGCTCGCTAACGAACTTGCGGTTGCCAGAGATTCGGATCGCGATTGGGCCGCGGCGTTTGCGCGCTACGAGAAAACCCATCGCCGGGCGATTGCGCCGAATCGGCGCGGCTTTGCAACCGCAGCTCGTTTGCTCGTTCCGAAGACTCGCTCTGGCATTGCGATTCGGAATGCCGCGGTCCGTGTTGCGGGTTGGCTGCGCCGCGGGAATCCGGGCTGAGTCGAGCACTTTTGCTCAAATGTGGAAAAAGTTTCGCTATCTTGCCACACTCACTATGCTGACGCAGTGGACAAGTCTCGATTCTTTTCCATTATCGCCAGCGCCCGTCAGGGCTCTCAACCAGCGCAGCCGAGCGCGGACCCGGAGGCGCTCCGGGCCGTGCTCGCGGAACTCCCAACCGAAGAGGTTATTGAGTTTGTCACGGAGTTCACCACCCAGATGATCCGGCTGAACCGATGGTCTATCTGGGCCGCCGGTTATGTGATTGCGGGCGGCATGAGCGATGACGGCTTTCACTACTTTCGCTCTTGGCTGATCGGCAAAGGCAGCTACGCGGTAGAGCAGGCTTTGACCGACCCCGACGGGCTGGCTCCCTACGTGGACAACCCGGATGTGGACAACGAGGGACTCGAACATGTTGCGCTTGAAGTACTCGAACAGCGTGGCGTGCGCGTCGATCCTCGTATCGCGGTCGATGGGCTCACCGATGGTGAGCCGACTGGCGAACCCTTCGACGAGAACACCGTCGCCGATCTCTACCCGAGCCTTCTCGGCTAGTGCAGTCGTAGGCTCGCTCCGTGGCAGCACTAGAAGTGTTCCTCGGCGACATCACGCGATTTCCCGCGGACGTCATCGTGAACGCGGCCAATTCGAGCCTGCTCGGCGGTGGTGGGGTCGATGGCGCAATTCATCGCGCCGCTGGCCCGGAGTTGCTTGAGGCCTGTCGCGCACTCGGCGGAGCCAGGACCGGCGAGGCAAAGATGACCGATGCCTTTCGCATCGGCACGGCGAAGAAGATCATTCACACGGTCGGGCCCGTGTACGCCGCGGTGGCGCCCGGGCAAGCCGCCGAGCTCCTCGCATCCTGTTACCGAGGCAGCCTTGAGCTCGCGCGCGAGCACGAGTCGATCGCATTCCCGGCGATTTCGACCGGCATCTACGGCTATCCGATGCGAGAGGCGACGGATGTTGCTGTCTCAACAATCCGTGACTGGGTCGAACACAATCCGAAGCGCCGCCTGCGAACCATCACTCTCATCGCGCACAGCGAATCCGACTTCGCCATCCTCGAGGCGGCGGTGCGCTCCTAGGGTGGGAGCATGAGTGACAAATCATCCGTTCACCAGCTGCGCCTTGTCTTGCAGGTCGACGACATCGACGCCGCCGCCGCCTTCTATCGGGACGCTCTCGGATTGACAGAGCAGGCGGCGTTCGAAGGGGACTCAGACGCGCGTGTCCTCATCTTGAACGCGGGGATTGCGACACTCGAACTGGCGAATGCCGCCCAGGTGCGAATGATTGACGGAATCGAGGCCGACGGTCAACCGAGCGCGCGGATGCGAGTCGCATTCGAGGTTGACGATTCTGCGGAGTCGACCCGCGAGCTCGTGTCCGCGGGCGCGGCGCTGATCGCGTCGCCACGCGAAACACCGTGGCGCTCGCTCAACGCGAGGCTGCTCGCTCCGGACGGCACACAGTTGACCCTGTTCCAGGAGCTTGAGACCCTGGAACAGCGGAGTGCACGCGAAGGCTTCACCGCACCAGCGGAACGTGGAGAGTGAGATCCGGGGGCTGCGCTCTGCCCCGTACGATCGAAGCATGACGTCCGCGCCGAGCACAGACCCTGACCGGTAGGCGGAGAGGTGGACGTCCCCATTCCGTTGTGGTTCGAGATCGCGTCGATCGTCGCCATGGTTGCCGTCATCGGTTTCGATCTCGTTCTGGCCTATCGGCGACCCCACATCCCGTCGTCCCGCGAATCGGGCATTTGGATCGCCTTCTACGTCGGGCTTGCGCTCATCTTCGCCGTGCTCCTGTTTGTCGTCAGCGGCGTGACGCCGGCGACTCAGTTCGTCGCTGGGTGGCTGACGGAGTACAGCCTCAGCATCGACAACCTGTTCGTCTTCGTCATCATCATGGCGAGGTTTGCGGTGCCACGAACCATCCAGCAGGAAGTCCTGATGGTCGGCATCATCATCGCGCTGGTGCTGCGCTTGATCTTCATCCTGCTGGGCGTCGCCCTCATCGACAACTTCGGCTGGATCTTCTATTTCTTCGGCGCGTTCCTCATCTACACGGCCATTCGCCAGATCGCGACTCACGGAAAAGAGGATGACGAGGATTCAGAGGGCCGCATGATCGGATTCCTGCGCAAGCACATCCGCATCACGCCGGGCTTCGACGGTGCGCACCTGACCACTCGGGTCAATGGCCAACGGATGTTGACGCCGGTGCTTCTCGTCTTCGTCGCGCTCGGCGCCACAGACCTGATCTTCGCGCTCGATTCAATCCCAGCGATCTTCGGCATCACGCAGGACGCGTTCCTCGTTTTTGCGGCCAATGTGTTCGCGCTGATGGGCCTGCGGCAGCTCTACTTCCTCCTGGGCGCGCTGATCAACCGACTCGCGTACCTCGCTTACGGCATCGCCGCGATTCTGATCTTCATTGGCGTCAAACTGGTCTTCCACGCGCTGCACACCAATGAGGTTCCCTTCATTAACGGGGGCAACCCGGTCGAGTGGGCGCCGGAGATCAGCACGCTCGCCTCCCTTCTCTTCATCATCGTTGCGATGGGTGTTGCGATCGTTGCGAGCCTCATCAAGATGCGTCTGGACGGGCGCCGAGAAGAGTCGGGTGCATCCTGACCCCCGAAGCGGGGAATCGTGAAGCCGGAGATTGCGCGTTATGTTTGCGCGAAGATTACTTGCCTGCTCGAGGGGGAGCACCCGTGCACCACACCCGAATTGTCGCCGCGCTCTCGGCGGCCGCAACCGCTGTCGTCCTGTCGGCGACTCTGGTCGGATGTTCGTCGGCCGCGAGATCCGAACTGACCCTGCCGACGGCGAAACAGCAGACCATCGCGGTCGAGAAACAGATCGTCGCCTACGTGCCGGCGGACCAGGTCACCGGCACGGACATTACGGACAAGTCCAGAGTCATCTTTCCCTGCATCGGCAAGAGCGGCCAGTCGTATTGGCCCGGCAGCACGACGCTGAAGCTGAAGAACGGCGTTGACACCGACGCCGTGCTCACTGCCATTGCGGCCCACTGGACCAACAAGTCCGGCTGGAGCGCGTACACGAACACCGGCTCCGACGGCAACAAGTCTCTCGCGATCAAGTCGGACAGTGGATACAGCTTCACGGTCGAGTTCGACCAGGGTCCGGTCTTCAGCATTAACGCGCTCTCCGGATGCTTCGCCAACGCCGGTCTTTCGGGTAACTCCAGCTACTAACGGGTAGCTCGTCGTCGCGGCTCACACCGCCAGCGTTTCCGCGCAAACGGGTGATAACCTCGATGAATGCTGTTCGAACGGCTTCTTCTTCGTCGCCGCGACGGGTCCTAGTTTCCAGGCCTCACTCGTCGCGGAGTCCGTCATTGGCTGACCAATCGAAACGAAGAAAGACCTAGACCCATGAACTCACAAATTCCCCCCAGTTCCACCAGAACCGGATCCGGCAAAACGCTGGCCGAGAAGGTGTGGGAAGACCATCTCGTCGTCAAGGGCGAGGACGGTTCGCCCGACCTCGTCTACATCGACCTGCACCTCGTGCACGAGGTCACCAGCCCGCAGGCCTTTGATGGCCTGCGCATGGCCGGCCGCCAGGTGCGTCGCCCGGATCTCACCATCGCGACTGAAGACCACAACACCCCCACGCTTGCCATCGACAAGCCGATCGCCGATCTGACCAGCCGCACGCAGATCGAGACGCTGCGCAGGAACGCTTCCGAGTTCGGCATCCGTTTGCACTCACTCGGCGACATCGAGCAGGGCATCGTTCACGTCGTCGGGCCACAGCTGGGGCTGACCATGCCGGGCATCACCGTCGTCTGCGGTGACAGCCACACCTCGACGCACGGCGCGTTTGGTGCCATGGCCATCGGCATCGGCACGAGCGAGGTCGAACACGTCCTCGCCACCCAGACTCTTCCGCTCCAGGCCTTCAAGACCATGGCGATCACGGTCGAGGGTGAGCTTCGGCCAGGCGTAACCGCGAAAGACATCATCCTCGCGGTCATCGCGAAGATCGGCACGGGCGGCGGCCAGGGCTACGTGCTCGAATACCGCGGCAGCGCCATCCGCTCCCTTTCCATGGATGGCCGCATGACCATCTGCAACATGTCGATCGAGGCTGGCGCTCGCGCAGGCATGGTCGCGCCCGACGAGACGACCTACGCCTACCTGAAGGGTCGCCCACACGCACCTGAGGGCGCCGACTGGGATGCCGCGGTTGAGTACTGGGAGACGCTGAAGACCGACGACGATGCAGTCTTCGACGCCGAGGTTTACCTCGACGCGAACGAGCTCGAGCCCTTCGTCACCTGGGGCACGAACCCGGGCCAGGGTGTTTCGCTCTCGGACTCGATTCCGGATCCCGCGGCGTTCAGCGACGCGAACGAACGCGCCTCCGCGGAGCGCGCGCTCGAATACATGGATCTCGCTGCCGGCACGCCAATGAAAGACATCCACGTCGACGCCGTCTTCATGGGGTCCTGCACCAACAGCCGCATCGAGGACCTTCGCGCGTTCGCGTCGATCATCAAAGGTCAGAAGAAGGCCGATGGCGTTCGAGTCATGGTCGTTCCAGGCAGCGCTCGTGTTCGTATCGAAGCTGAGGCAGAAGGAATCGACAAAATCGTCGAGGAGTTCGGCGCCGAGTGGCGGTTCGCCGGGTGCTCGATGTGCCTTGGCATGAACCCGGACCAGCTGGCTCCTGGGGAGCGATGCGCGTCGACCTCCAACCGCAACTTCGAGGGGCGACAGGGCAAGGGCGGTCGAACTCACCTCGTTTCTCCGCTGGTAGCAGCGGCGACCGCGATTCGCGGGACGCTGAGTTCGCCGTGGGACCTGCAGGCCGACCCTTCGACAAGCTCAGGGACCGGGTACATCGAGGGCGACTTCGCGTCTGCCGAGGCATCCGGCAACGCGTCCAACAGGGGAGCGCGAACCTTGGATGTCGACCACGACTACGTCG
>DASXNG010000090.1:0-19653 GCA_036495225.1 Galbitalea sp. | reverse complement strand
ACGTCGTGTCCTATCGACCGCAACCGACGGGTCACGAGATTGCGGGCAACCGCGTTACCCACTGTCTTCGACACGATGAACCCGACGCGTGTCGGTTCGTCAGACGCTCGTGCCGCTACGTAGAGCAATGCGTGAGGCGTGCCAACTCGCCGACCACGACGCACCAACCGGCGATAATCGTCGGCACGCACAACTCGATTGGCCCTGGCGAGCACGAAAGAACTGCGCCGTCTTGTTAGGCGGAAAGTTCGGTGCGACCCTTGCGGCGACGCGCCGCGAGGATTGAGCGGCCAGCGCGAGTGCGCATGCGCAGGCGGAAACCGTGCACCTTCGCGCGACGACGGTTGTTCGGCTGAAAGGTTCTCTTGCTCATAGCTGTATCTCCAAAGCCCAGCTGTGAACGCCGGAAAGAATTAGTTGGCCAGACGGCCGGAAGTCAACTGGTTAAAAATACGGCTAATAACCGGTCTGGTCAAACCCGATACCTCAAACAACCCATTATCCACAACATCTAAATTTCGGTTGGTAACGACACCCTGTGGACAACTAAGGTGAAGGACAGCCGCTCCGCACAGCTGGAGGCGGCGCAAACGTTGACATGCACTGCAAATTATCGGTGCATAAACCTGTGAATACGTCTCGCTTGCCGCGGCGTTTTCCCCGAGATTGGTCTTACCGATGGCAGAGACAACAGATTCCACACAGGACATCTGGACTTCCGTTCTCACCCAACTTTCCACAGACGATCGCATCACTCCACAGCTTCACGGCTTCATCAGCCTGGTCGAGCCCAAAGGTGTCATGGCTGGCACCTTGTACCTCGAGGTGCCGAACGAACTCACCAGAGGAATGCTGGAACAGCGCATCCGCCTCCCGCTCCTCAGTGCGATCTCGAGCCTCGATGAATCAACCGAGGTCTCGACTTTCGCGATTGTTGTCAATCCCGAAATCCAGCCAGACCCGCTCGAACGAATGGATGTCACCGACGAGCAGCCGTACATCGAGACGACGGTCGTCCCCGCCCAGCTTGATCCGAGCCTCGCCATTCGCAAGACCGACAGCAGGTTGAACCCGAAATACAGCTTCGACAATTTCGTCATCGGCGCCTCCAACCGATTTGCGCATGCGGCCGCCGTCGCCGTCGCCGAGGCGCCTGCGAAGGCGTACAACCCACTGTTCATTTATGGCGAGTCGGGCCTCGGAAAGACTCACCTCCTTCATGCAATCGGCCACTACGCGATCAGCCTCTATCCCGGCATCCGCGTTCGTTATGTCAGCTCCGAAGAATTCACGAATGACTTCATCAACTCGATCGCCAATAACCGCGCATCGGTGTTTCAGTCCCGCTACCGCGAGATCGACATCCTGCTGATTGATGACATTCAATTTCTTCAAGGCAAGGACTCGACCCAGGAAGCGTTCTTCCACACCTTCAACACCCTGCACGACCACAACAAGCAGGTGGTCATCACCAGCGACTTGCCGCCCAAACATCTCACCGGCTTTGAAGACAGAATGCGCAGTCGCTTCGAATGGGGACTGATCACAGATGTCCAGGCGCCAGATCTTGAGACCCGCATCGCGATCCTTCGTAAGAAGGCACAGAACGAGAAGCTTCAGGTCGGCAACGACATCCTCGAATACATGGCCTCAAAGGTGTCATCCAACATTCGAGAACTTGAGGGAACGCTCATTCGCGTCACGGCGTTTGCGAACCTCAATCGCACGCCTGTGGACATGGCCCTCGTGCAGACCGTCCTCAAAGACCTCATAACGCTCGATGAAGACAACGTCATCGCGCCGGTAGACATCATTAACCACACGGCCGACTACTTCAAACTTACGGTCGACGATCTTTACGGCTCATCACGCTCGCAAGCCGTCGCAACCGCCAGACAGATTGCTATGTATCTCTGCCGCGAAATGACGAATCTCTCGCTCCCGAAGATCGGCCAGCTATTCGGGAATCGCGACCACACCACGGTGATGTATGCCAACAAGAAGATCACCGAGTTGATGAAGGAACGGCGCTCGATCTACAACCAGGTCACCGAGCTCACCAGCCGCATCAAGCAAAACCACCGGTACAACAAGCTCTAGGCCCCATGTCCCCCGAAAATGGGACTTCCCACAGTGTGGATAACTTGTGTACAACTTGCACAACTCGCCCGCCGCACCTGTTGATTGTTAATTTCAAGTTGTGGAAACTCGCCCGCGGTCGGTGTTGTTTGTCACACTCGTTCACCTGATTGTCCCAAGCCGCTCAACATCTTTCACGGTTGTAGTTCCCTTGTGGCGACTCACGGTGTACGAGTTACCCACAGTTTCCACAGCGGTTATGAACTTTAACCTCATTAAGAATTGATTAATCCAGGAACACAACCTTTGGTCTGTGGGCGACGCGGTCGTGCCAGTATTAATCTGCCGTACGAGCCGTGCCGCACGCGAAGGGTGAACCCGTGAAATTTCAGGTCAACAGAGACGTCTTCAGTGAGGCAGTGTCGTTTGCCGTGAAGTTGCTTCCCCAGCGAACCACGTTGCCAATCCTGAGTGGGGTTCTTCTGGAGGCCACCGACTCTGTACTCACCCTTTCGTCGTTTGACTACGAAGTGTCGGCCCAGACCGAAGTTGCTGCGGAAATCGAGGAACCAGGGCGCGTACTTGTCTCCGGGCGCCTCCTTGCAGACATTGCCAGCAGACTGCCCAACGCACCGGTAGTTTTCAGCACTGACGAATCTCGAATCACCGTGTCGTGTGGTTCGGCGCACTTCACGCTACTGAGCATGCCGGTGGAGGAATACCCGACTCTGCCGCAGATCGCCGAAAGTTCCGGGACCCTGCCAGCCGAGGCTTTCGCGAACGCTGTTGCCCAGGTAGCCGTCGCCGCTTCACGAGATGACGTCACCCCAGTGATCACTGGCGTACAGCTCGAGGTCTCGAAGACGAGCTTGTCGCTGGTTGCGACGGACCGCTATCGGGTCGCGGTGCGTGAAATCGATTGGACAGCAGGTGAAGGAATCTCGGATTCCATTTCAGCGCTGGTGCCGGCACGAACGTTGACCGAAATCGGAAAGACGTTTGGACACAGTGGATCTATATCGATCGCAATCACCAATAGCGATGAACGCGAGCTCATCGCTTTTCAGGCGGACAAACGCACGGTGACGTCGCTGCTCATCAAAGGAAATTTCCCTCCGGTGAAACGACTCTTTCCAGAGACTGTCGATAACTACGCCGTAATGAACACCGCGGAACTCATCGAAGCCACCCGCCGAGTTTCACTAGTTCTCGAACGAGAAGCGGCGCTTCGTTTTTCATTCTCGGTGGACGGCCTAACGCTGGAAGCGATCGGGTCGGAACAGGCGCAAGCTTCCGAGACGATCGATGCGTTTCTTACCGGTGGCGACACCGTAGTCTCATTGAAGCCGCAATTCTTGCTGGATGGTCTGGGCGCCGTTCACTCCGAGTTCGTGCGCATTTCGTTCACGAAGACGGACAACCCCAACAAACCGGGGCCAGTTTTGATTACGAGCCAGTCCTCAAAGGACCAGGCCGGCGCGGATAACTACAAATACCTGCTGCAGCCCAATCTGCTGTTGCGCTAAGAACAAAAGGATCACCATGCACATCGGTCTCATCGGTCTCGGCAAGATGGGCAACAACATGCGCGAACGCCTGCGCAAGGGCGGTGTCGAGGTCACGGGGTACGACCCGAACCCAGCCGTTACCGACGTTCCGTCACTCGAAGCGCTCGCCGCCGCGTTGCCGACCCCTCGTGTCGTGTGGGTGATGGTTCCCTCTGGCAAGGCGACCGATGAGGTAATTGGCGACCTTTCCGCGGTTCTCGAACCGGGCGACCTCGTGATCGATGGCGGAAACTCGCGCTTTACCGAGGACTTCAAGCACGCGACCTTCCTTGAGTTGAAAGACATCAAGTTCATGGACTGCGGTGTTTCGGGCGGAATCTGGGGTTTGAAGAACGGGTATGGACTCATGTGCGGCGGTGACAAGGAAGACGTCGAGCGCGTCATGCCTGTCTTCGATGCGCTTCGGCCCGAAGGCCCGCGCGATGAGGGCTTCGTTCACGCCGGGGAGGTCGGCGCCGGACACTACGCGAAGATGGTGCACAACGGTATCGAGTACGCGATCATGCAGGCGTGGGCGGAAGGGTACGAGCTGCTCAGCGCCAAAACCGAAATCATTAAAGACGTCACCGGCACCTTCAAGGCCTGGGAGCGCGGCACGGTCGTTCGTTCGTGGCTGCTTGAGCTTCTCGTCAAGGCCTTGGAAGAGGACCCCGAATTCAAGGACATCGAAGGCTACGTCGAAGATTCGGGTGAAGGTCGATGGACCGTGGAGGAGGCACTGAACAACGCCGTCCCGGTGCCGACAATCAGCGCGTCAATCTTCGCGCGCTTCGTGTCGCGCCAGGGTGACCAGTCGCCATCCATGAAGGCGGTCGCGGCGCTCCGTAACCAGTTCGGCGGGCACGCGGTTCGCAAGAACTGATGTGAGAGTCGCCCAGCTGTCGCTCACGGATTTTCGTAATTACGAATCCGCTGAGTTGGAACTTGTCCCCGGCGCAAACCTCTTCGTTGGGAGCAACGGTCAGGGAAAGACCAATTTGGTCGAAGCTCTTGGCTACCTGAGCACGCTGGGTTCGCATCGAGTTTCGAGCGACCAAGCGATGATTCGCTCGGGATGCGACGCCGCCATCGTCCGCGCGCGACTCGTTCACGGCGAACGCACCGTGCTCGCCGAAGTTCAGATCAATCGGTCCGGTGCGAACCGGGCGCAGATCAATAGGTCTCCCATCAAGACACGTGAACTGCCTCGATATTTTTCGAGCGTCCTGTTCGCGCCGGAAGATCTTGCGCTAGTGCGCGGTGAGCCTTCTGGGCGTCGGCGTTTTCTCGACGAGCTACTCGTACTGAGAAGTCCGCGGATGTCCGCGGTCCTGGCCGACTACGAGCGAGTGCTTCGTCAGCGCAACACCCTCCTGAAGTCGGCGCGCAGCATCGGGGCCCGTGCGAACCTTGGCACTCTTGATATCTGGGACGAGCGGCTTGTCGGGCTCGGTTCCGAGATCATCGAAGCCCGTGGCGCAGTCGTCACTGAATTGTCCCCAGAGGTGGAGAGGGCCTATTCAGCTATCGCGGGCGAACACCATGCGGCATCGCTTGCTACTTCGCTGAGCATCCTGTCTGTCGGAGGAACCGACGACGAAGACGGTGGCGTGGACGAAAAATCGATTAGTCGCGGCCGCCTCACGGCGGAGGAGACAGCCCCAGCATTCCGTGCGGCACTCGAGGCCCGTCGCCGTGCCGAACTCGATCGCGGCGTCACCCTCGTCGGGCCGCATCGCGACGACCTTATCCTTACGCTCAACAACCTCCCGGCGCGAGGCTACGCCAGCCACGGCGAATCCTGGTCATACGCTCTCTCGTTGAAACTCGCGGCCGCGGCCGTTCTACGTCGCGAGTCAAACGCCGGCGACCCGGTACTCATCCTCGACGATGTGTTCGCGGAACTGGATGAGTCTCGTCGATCACGGTTGGCGGATGCCGTCGACGATTTCGAACAGATTTTGATCACCGCGGCCGTGCTCGGTGACGTGCCCGAAAGGCTCGCGACTCACACGGTGCGGATCCAAGCGGGACGCATCATGGAGGCGGCAGGCGATGAGTGAACCAAAGAGCCCAGACGCCACGAATGACGATCCGATCGAAGCGGTGCCGGAACATGTCGCCGTGTATCTTCGAATGCGCGCGATCTTTGGCGACCCCAACTCCCGATCGCCGGACGCTCGCAAGCGTGCGAAGAAATCCAAGGAGTCGACCAGCGCCCCATATGGCGCAGGTCGGGATCCCAAGGGCATCGACGACATCCTTCAGGGGCTCACTGCACGGCTCGGTTGGACCTCCCCACTCGCCAAGGCCGAACTGCTCGCTTCCTGGTCCGAACTTGCGGGCGAGGAGACCGCCATACACTCCGAACCGATCGCGATCGAGGACGGCGTGTTGATTGTGCGTTGCGACTCGACGGCCTGGGCGACACAGTTACGCTTGATGCGCCGGGAGATCACGACGAATATCGCGACGAGATTCCCGGACGCCGGCATCGAGTCAGTGAAATTCGACGGACCGAACGCCCCCTCCTGGAAACGCGGCCCTAGGTCGATTCCAGGCCGCGGCCCGCGCGATACCTACGGTTAGGTATGCAAAACAGTCCAATCGGCACGTAACTCTCCCCAGTCGGGCGTCTAAGGCCGCATATCGGCACCTAGTTTGGTAGAATTGAGGTGCCGTCGGGACATCCGTTTCAGGACACTTCCCCCGAATGGCGTGATCCAACAAAGCGGCGGGAGCCACATTTAACATGACGACGGAATCAGCAGGCGACCCTCGAGAAGATCGACCGGAGATTCCGGCAACAGATTCGGCAGAAAGCGCGGCGAACAATGCTGCGAGCGCTGCAAACGCAAGCGAAGAGGGCGTACCCGCCGAGACCCCTTTCGTTCATGAGCGCAAAGGCCCCGACGACAGCTACGGCGCTGACCAGATCCAGATCCTCGAGGGACTGGAGGCGGTGCGTAAGCGGCCGGGCATGTACATCGGGTCCACCGGACCACGCGGACTTCATCACCTTGTCTACGAGGTAGTAGACAATTCGGTCGACGAAGCACTGGCCGGTTACTGCGATGACATCCAGGTTTTCATCCGCAAGGACGGCAGCGTTCGCGTCATCGACAACGGTCGAGGCATACCGGTCGGCATTAACGAGCAGGAGCAGAAGTCAACCGTCGAGGTCGTGCTGACGATCCTGCACGCGGGCGGAAAATTCGGCGGCGGCGCATACGCCGTCTCGGGAGGCCTGCACGGAGTAGGCATTTCGGTCGTCAACGCGCTGTCGCGTGAGCTCGACGTCGAAGTGCGTCAGCAGGGTTTCGTCTGGCGAGTCAGCTTCCAAAACGGCGTCGCGACCGCACCGCTCAAGAAGGGCGAGAGTTCGGATGAAACGGGCACGACGATAACGTTCTGGCCGAGCGCCGAGACGTTCGAGACCGTCGAGTTCGACTACGAGACGCTTCGTGCGCGCTTCCAGCAGATGGCGTTCCTCAACAAGGGCCTGCGGATCACGGTGACTGATGAGCGCGGCGAAGAGGACGTCGTCGAGAGCTATCTGTACGAGCGTGGCCTGGTCGACTACGTCGAATTCCTGAACAAGGCGAAGCACAACGAGCTCATCCATCCAGAGGTGATCGCGTTCGAGTCGGAAGACACCGACCGCAAGATCTCGCTCGAAGTCGCAATGCAATGGACCAACGGTTACACCGAGAGTGTTCACACCTACGCGAACACCATCAACACGCACGAGGGTGGAACTCACGAAGAGGGATTCCGGGCGGCACTGACCACACTCGTCAACCGCTACGCGCGCGAGAAGCAGATCATCAAGGAAAAGGATGAGAATCTCTCGGGTGATGACGTTCGCGAGGGGCTCACCGCAGTTATTTCGGTGAAGCTTGCCGAGCCGCAATTCGAGGGCCAGACAAAGACCAAACTTGGCAACACCGAAGCGAAGGCTTTCGTGCAACGCGTTGCCGGCCAGCAGCTCGGCGACTGGTTCGATTCCCACCCCACCCAGGCACGCGACGTCATTCGCAAAGCGATCCAGGCCTCGCAGGCTCGCATTGCCGCTCGTAAGGCTCGTGAGCAAACTCGGCGCAAGGGCCTGCTTGAGTCTGGCGGCATGCCGGGCAAACTCCGTGACTGTTCAAGCAAAGATCCATCGCTGTCTGAGATCTTCCTCGTCGAGGGTGACTCGGCAGGCGGTTCCGCCGTGCAGGGTCGCAACCCGGAGTTCCAGGCGATCCTTCCGCTTCGCGGCAAGATCCTGAACGTCGAGAAGGCGCGGCTCGACCGAGCTCTCGCCAACAACGAGGTGCAGGCGATGATCACCGCCTTTGGTGCAGGGGTCGGAGAAGACTTCGCGCCAGAGAAGGCGAGATATCACAAGATCGTGCTCATGGCCGACGCCGACGTCGACGGCCAGCACATCACGACGCTGATTCTTACGCTGTTGTTCCGGTACATGCGACCGCTCATCGACCACGGTTACGTCTATCTCGCGCAGCCACCGCTCTATCGATTGAAGTGGTCGAACGCCGAACACGAATTCGTTTACAGCGACCGCGAGCGTGACGCGCTGTTGAAGGACGGCATTGCCAGCGGCAAGCGCATCCCGAAAGAAAACGGCATCCAGCGCTATAAGGGTCTCGGTGAAATGGATTACACCGAACTGTGGGAGACGACGATGAACCCGGCGACCCGAACGCTCATGCAGGTGACGCTGGATGACGCGGCCGCGGCCGACGAAATCTTCTCGACGCTGATGGGCGAGGACGTCGAGTCCAGGCGCACGTTTATTCAGCGCAACGCCAAAGACGTCCGCTTCTTGGACATCTGATGCTTGAAATTGCGACGCAATTTCAAGCATCGGGGTCGAGTAGCCGCCCCTGCCGGGCGGCGTACCGAGACCAGAGACCTGAGCACTACGAATTACGAAGGATCGTATTTCGGATTGGAAGCAAGCTAAATGGCTGACGAAGTAACCCAGGACGAGTCCCAGCACGACAAAGTCCAGCAGGTCGACCTGCAGCTGGAGATGCAGAGGTCATACCTCGACTATGCAATGAGCGTCATCGTCGGACGTGCGTTGCCCGAAGTTCGCGATGGCCTGAAGCCGGTGCATCGCCGCGTGATCTACGGCATGTACGACGGTGGATATCGCCCGGACAAGGGTTTCAACAAGTGCACCAGAATCGTCGGCGACGTGATGGGGCAGTTCCATCCGCACGGTGACTCGTCGATCTACGACGCACTCGTTCGACTCGTTCAGCCGTGGAGCCTGCGCTACCCGCTCGCTCTTGGGCAGGGCAACTTCGGATCTGCCGGCAACGACGGCGCGGCTGCAATGCGATACACCGAGACCAAGATGGCTCCTCTCGCGATGGAGATGGTCAGGGACATCGACGAAGAGACCGTCGACTTCCAGGACAACTACGACGGCAAGACCCAAGAACCTGTAGTCCTGCCGGCCCGGTTCCCCAACCTGCTTGTCAACGGGTCCGTCGGTATCGCGGTTGGCATGGCTACCAACATCCCGCCGCACAATCTTCGCGAAGTTGCAGATGGTGCCCTGTGGGCGCTGGACAACCCGGACGCACCGCGAGAAGAGCTCCTCGAAGCGCTCATTCAGCGCATCAAGGGTCCTGACTTCCCGACGGGCGCCCAGATCCTGGGCATCAAGGGAATCCAGGACGCCTATCGCACGGGCCGCGGCTCCATCACGATGCGTGCCGTCATTAGCGTTGAAGAACTGCAAGGCCGCACGTGTCTTGTCATTACCGAGCTGCCGTACCAGGTCAACCCGGACAACCTCGCGTTGAAGATTGCCGACCTCGTCAAGGAGGGTCGACTGCAGGGCATCGCGGACATTCGCGATGAGAGTTCTGGCCGCACCGGTCAGCGCCTCGTGGTCGTACTGAAGCGCGACGCAGTCGCCAAGGTTGTGCTCAACAACCTGTACAAGCACACTCAGCTTCAGGAAAACTTCGGCGCGAACATGCTCGCCATCGTTGATGGTGTTCCGCGCACGCTGCCAATCGACGGGTTCATTACCTACTGGATCGCCCACCAGATCGAGGTGATCGTTCGGCGCACCACGTTCCGCTTGCGCAAGGCGGAAGAGCGCATGCACATCCTCACCGCATATCTGAAGGCGTTGGATGCGCTCGATGAAGTGATCGCACTCATTCGCGGGAGCGCAGACACCGAGACGGCTCGCGACGGCCTGATGGAACTTCTCGACATCGACGAGCTTCAGGCGCGCGCCATCCTCGACATGCAGCTTCGTCGACTCGCCGCGCTCGAACGGCAGAAGATCATGGACGAGGCCGCCGAGCTCACCGAACTGATCGAGGGCTATCGTCGCATTCTCGTGACACCAACCGAGCAACGCAGCATCGTCCGCACCGAGCTCGAGGAGATCGTCGACAGGTTCGGCGACAATCGTCGCACCGAAATCATGTTCGGCTTCGATGGCGACATGAGCGTTGAGGATCTGATCCCCGAGGAGGAGATGGTCGTCACCATCACTCGCGGAGGCTACGTCAAGCGCACGCGGAGCGACAACTACCGCAGCCAACACCGCGGTGGCAAGGGAGTGAAGGGCGCCCAGTTACGGGCGGATGACGTCGTCGAGCACTTCTTCGTCACGACGACTCACCACTGGCTGCTGTTCTTCACTAACACGGGTCGGGTCCTGCGCGCGAAGGCGTATGAGCTGCAGGAGGCGGGCCGCGACGCGAAGGGCCAGCACCTCGCAAACCTGCTCGCACTTCAGCCGGACGAAGAAGTTGCCCAGGTTCTCGACATCCGAGACTACGGCGCGGCCAAGTACCTGGTGCTCGCCACTCGGGGCGGCCTGATCAAGAAGACCGCGTTGACCGACTACGACACGAACCGCACGGGCGGCATCATCGCCATCAACCTTCGCGAAGGCGACGAACTCGTTTCAGCGATGTTGGTCGAGGAAGACCAGGATGTCCTGCTGGTTTCTCGTAAGGGCATGTCGATCAGGTTCACCGCCTCCGATGCCGCGCTACGCCCGATGGGAAGATCAACCTCTGGTGTGATCGGAATGCACTTCAGGGATGACGACCAACTCCTCGACGCGAGCGTAGTTTCAGACAGTGGATACGTGTTCATCGTGACCGAGGGCGGCTACGCGAAGCGCACCGCCGCCGAGCAGTATCGCGTGCAGAATCGTGGCGGACTCGGCATCAAGGTGGCCAAACTTCAGGAGGCCCGGGGTGATCTTGCGGGTGCCCTGATAGTTGATGATGACGACGAGGTTCTTGTGGTTCTTGCCAGCGGCAAGGTGGTACGCTCTGCCGTGGCCGAGGTACCGGCTAAGGGTCGAGACACCATGGGTGTTGTGTTTGCCCGGTTCGCTGACGACGACAAGATCATCGCCGTGGCCAAGAACAGCGAACGCAATTTAGAGACTCAGGAACCCGACGCGTCAGAAGAAGCTGGCGAGACGGACGGGCCTGGAAAGGACGATTCGGTAGATGAGTAGCGTCGCGGAACAACTCCAGCGCAAATCCCAGCGAGCCGTAGCAACCAAGCAGGTTCGACTGAAACTGGTCTACTTGGACTTCTGGTCGACGCTGAAGCTCGCGTTTCTGATCTCGGTCTGCCTCGGCATCGTTCTGGTGGTGGCCGCCATCCTTATCTGGTTGCTGCTGGACGCGCTGCACGTGTTCTCGTCGCTGGATACGACGCTGCGGGACATCATCGGACCGACATTCTCAATCGAGTCGAGCGCTTCGCTCGTCACGGTCGCGGGTTTCGCATTCGTGGTTGCGCTGCTCAACGTCGTCATTGGCACCGCACTTGGCGCCATCGGCAGTGTGCTCTACAACCTGAGCGTTCGCCTCACCGGCGGCCTGCTGGTCGGCTTCACCAACCAGTAGCCGATTACCCGAAAACGGGATGGTGCGATACTCTCGTATCTGCTCCACGGGGGTATAGCTCAGGCGGTTAGAGCGCTTCGCTGATAACGAAGAGGTCCCAGGTTCAAGTCCTGGTACCCCCACGGGCCATAACATTTGGCCGAATTGGTACGTTGCAAGACCTTCGGAACACGAAAAAATCGAGCGCTCGCGCGCGGTCGATTTTTTTCGGTGTGAGCCGCAGGAGCGGCGGCGAACCAACTAGCACGGGGCCTTAGCTCAATTGGTAGAGCGCCTGCTTTGCAAGCAGGAGGTCAGGGGTTCGATTCCCCTAGGCTCCACAAACGAAACAAGCTCCGCTTCGGCGGGGCTTGTTTTATTTTCTGTAGGCGAGGGTCGTGGGCGGCTCAGTAGGGGAGTCGATTCCCCTAGGCTCCACAAAAATGACAAGGCCCTTCGGGGCCTTTTTGTTTTTGCTGTTGCCCAGACCCTCACGCACCGCCAGCAGTGAGGATCGCGTCGGTGGCGAAGCCGGCGAAGAGTCCGACGAGGATTCCCGCCGCGACGATGTGAGTGCGCCGGGCCCGGCTGAGCACGCCGAGCAACTGGATGATCACGTAGATGATCGATCCGGCGGCCAGTGCGAGGAACAGCACTGAGAGGGCGTCATTCACGAACAGAGAGCCGACGATCGTTCCGACGAGGGTCGGACCGCCTCCGATCAGTCCGAGTAGTAGCAGGAATCGCCAGGATGGCCGGTGCGCTTCGCCGGTTAGTGGCGAAACGATTCCGAAGCCCTCGGTCGCGTTGTGAAGGGCGAACCCGATCACCAGCACCCACGCCAGTGCTAGTTCTCCAGACGCTGCCGACTGACCGATCGCGAGACCTTCTGCGAAGTTGTGGAGGCCGATACCCGTCGCGATCAGCAGGGCGAGTCGACGGGGCGGCAGATCGGTCTGACTCGTCCGTCGCATCCAGCGCATTTCGAACAGGGCAATGCCCAGCAGGCCGACGGCGAGACCGATGATGAACAGAGCGCTGAAGAGCCAGAGCGAGGCGGGGAACGGGCGCTGACCGAGCCCAGCGTCGATTGGACCCCATGCGGCGCTGAGCACATCCCAGACCAGAAAAATGAGCACGCCGACGGCGCCGGCGTTCAGCGCAACTCGCATGGTCGGCGAAACGTTCCGCAGGCGGGCCACAGGGAGCCCGAGCAGGATGGTGGCCCCGGCGATGGCTCCGAGGATCAGCACGCTCGGGTTCACAGTTCTCCTTTGGTAAGCCTTACCTAACTCCGAGAACTGTAGTTTGCCAGTCGCTCCATCGCAAAACGGCGAGTCGCAGGCCACGCATTTGGGCGGCCCAAAACTCGAACACCCGCGGCGTCATCTCTACGGGGTGAGGTCGCGCACCCCGACGGTCACCTACCTTGTAGCGAGTCGTCTGCCGTGCGGACGCCACCCGCAGGAGGACTGAGCCGTGAATGTGCTGGAAACGAATCTGGTGTGGACTTTTGCCGCGCTGATCGACCTCGCGGTCAAGATCGCAGCCATCATCGTGATCCCTCGCGATCGGAAGCCGAGTTCCGCGACGGCCTGGTTGCTCGCCGTGTTCTTCATTCCCTACGCCGGCGTGATCTTCTTCCTCGTGCTCGGAAGCGCAAAGCTCCCCAAGAAGCGGCGCGCCAAGCAGCAACAGATCAACGAGATGATCGCCGAGGGGGCGGAGGGCATTGATGCCGCCGCAGAGTCGAAGGGCTGGCCCGATTGGTTCGCAGGCGTCGTGAAGTTGAACCAGAACCTGGGGGCAGTCCCGCTCGTTGGCGGAAACAGGGCGGTGCTTCTGGATGACTACCAAGGCTCGATCGACGCCATGGCCGACGACATCGACACAGCCACGAATTTCGTGCACGTCGAGTTCTTCATCGTGTCTCTTGACTCGACGACGAAGCGATTCTTCGCGGCGATGGAAGCCGCGGTCGCCAGGGGAGTCACGGTGCGGTTACTGCTTGACCACGTCTCATCGGTGCGGGCGGTGGGCCACAAAGAGACGTTCGCCGAGTTGGACCGCATCGGCGTGAAGTGGCATTTCATGCTGCCTGTTCAACCCCTCAAGGGCAAATATCAACGACCGGACCTTCGCAACCACCGAAAGCTGGTCGTCGTTGACGGCCGCGTCGGATACATGGGGTCACAGAACCTTATCGACCGCACTTACAACACTCCGAAGAACCTCAAGCGCGATCTCAAATGGCAGGAACTGATGACGCGAGTGACGGGGCCCGTTGTCACCAGCATCAACGTCATCTTCCTCTCGGACTGGTTCAGTGAGACGGATGAGGTGCTCACGGACGAGAACGTTCCGATGGCCGAGCTCGAGGTCGACACTTCTCCAGCCGCCCTCGAGTGCCAGGTCGTGCCAAGCGGGCCGGGGTTCGTCGGCGAAAACAACCTCCGCCTGTTCCTGAACCTGCTGTATGGGGCACGGGAAAAGGTCATCATCACGAGTCCGTACTTCGTTCCAGACGAAGCAATGATGTACGCGATCACCTCGGCGTGCCAGCGCGGGTTGGATGTGCAGCTCTTCGTCTCCGAGATTGGTGACCAGGGTCTCGTCTTCCACGCGCAGAGGTCGTACTACGGCGAGATGCTCACGGCTGGCGTGCGAATCTTCCAGTACCCGGCGCCGTACATCCTGCACGCGAAGCATCTCTCGATCGATGAGGATGTCGCGGTGATCGGGTCTAGCAACATGGACATCCGGTCATTCAGCCTGGATCTCGAGGTGAGCCTGCTCGTTCGCGGAGAGTCGTTCGTAGCGGACATGCGGAAGATCGAGGCGCATTACCGTGACATCGGTAAGGAACTGACTGTCGCCGATTGGGCGGGGCAAACCGGGCGCTCAACTGTTCTCGATGGGCTAGCCCGCCTCACATCCGGTCTGCAGTAGCCGCGGTCCGGAACGATCAGACGTCCTGGCCGCTGCCCGTTGTGCCATCGCCAACCCAGCACTCGATCTCACGGTCGCCCGCCGCCCACTCCGAGGCCGTCGGCGCGTATGCCACCCAGACCTGGTTCGGCCCTGTGGCGTCCTTCGCACACACAGCCGCGATTCTTGAATTGGAGGCAGAGTCGCTCGGGTATGGCGCTCCTTTCGCCTCGGTGAAGTAGCCACGCGATGAAAGAGTCCAGACTGGGCTCTCACGGCAGTCGGCTCTCACCGCGCTTGGGTCATCGAACGGCCCGGACTGCGAGACGGGCGCGCTCGAGTTCAGGCACAGGTCGTAACGCTTCGGTTGAGTCTTCACACCAGAGGTGAGAACGGTGATGTCGGAAGGAAGCGGTTCGAAGTTCGACTGAGCCAGTGTCGTCCCGAGGGCGAAAAGGCCGACGTCGCATCGGACCCACCGAGCCCCGGACTTCCACTCGGACTCCGATGGCACGAAGAAATAGGTGGAGACGAGCTGCTGCTTCCAGGTCAGCGTCGGGAGGAATTTCTTGAGCGCCGGTGTGCAGGTGGCGGAAGCCTTCGCGGCGATCGACGCGTCGAGGGCTGTGGGCGATCCGCTCGCGCTCCAGTTGGTCTTCGTCATTCCCTTCACCTCGCCGATGGCGAACGTGTACAGCGTGTGGGTAGCCGAGCAGTTCGTGGCGGAGTCACCCTTCCAGTCTGCCCAGGCGCTGGCCTGTGCCGTCGTTGCATCCCAGCATTCGCCAACCGCGGGTTTGTTCGGCGCGGCCTGCAGTCCGGGAAGCGGCAGCAGAGAACACCCGGCCAGACCGAATACAACGAAAGTCGTTGCGACAGCCGTCAACAGCGCGCGCCGCAGCGACATCCCCTGCTCCTTCTGGACCACCGAACCGGTCGTGATCCGATGAACACAGTACCCGAGCACGGTCGGTGCGAAACTGCGCCATCCTTTGGCCGGCAGCCTCGCCACCGGCTCGAGGAATCAACTATGAGGGTTGGATCTCGCCGCTCTGCTCGGTGGAATCTTCGTCGTCGATCCACAGGTCATCATCCGCCCGAAGCGTTTGCCACGCGGCGTAGGCGACGCCGGCGATCGCGACAAGGCCGACACCGATCAGGATGTAGCGCCCGATTCCATTCGATTGTCTCTCCCTGACCAGCTCCGCACCAGCCGCGACACCGCCTACCGCGCCCGCACGCCGCAGCGCAGCTCGCACCCTCGGGTCCTTTGCGGACTCGATGATTGCCAGCGCGGAGCCGAACGCAGAAGAGAGAGCGGGTACAACGTCGTCGGCGAGGTGTTCCCGGGTCGACACGGCCGCTCGACGCGTCGCGGAGAGCACGGGGCGCACGCGAGACCCGAGGTCCTCGTGCGAGTCCCGAACGGCCTGACGGCCCGCGTCGCGAAGAATCTTTGACGCCCGTTCGAGTACTTCCCTCTGGTCCTGCCAATCGTTGGCTGCCAGGTCGCGCAGTCGGGCCAGTTCACGCTCTGTCTTTCGTGATGGTGCCATCGAAACCCTCCAAAGGATCAGTCGACCGAACTACACCATCCTTCCACCCAATGCTTTTCGCAGATACCCGTTGACCTTGTGGTCGGAGTAGGTGCACGCTCCGCTTCCGCAGGGGGTGCTATGCAAGAATTGCAGGCATGGCACTTCACACCGCTGTCGCAACCATTCACACCAACAAGGGCGATATCGTCGTCAACTTGTTGGGCAACCACGCTCCGAAGACGGTGGCAAACTTCGTCGGTCTCGCGACGGGCGAAAAGGAGTGGAAGCACCCAGAGACGGGCAAGGTGTCGAACGACCCGTTGTACGACGGCGTGATCTTCCACCGCATCATCAAAGACTTCATGCTGCAGACCGGCGACCCGCTCGGTGAGGGATACGGCGGACCCGGTTACACGTTCGCGGACGAGTTCAATTCCGAGCTCAACTTCAACGAGCCCTACGTGGTGGCCATGGCCAACGCCGGGCCGGGCACGAACGGTTCACAGTTCTTCATCACAACGGTTCCCACCCAGTGGCTTCAGAACAAGCACACGATTTTTGGGCTCGTCGAGGATGACTCGTCGCGCAAGGTCGTCGACGCTATCGAGGCGGTCGCTACTGACGGTCGTGACAAGCCGCTTGACCCGGTCGTCATCTCGAGCGTCGACGTCGTCGAGGGCTGAACGATTACGTTAGCTTTCGAATGAGTGAAGCCGGTCGAAATCCCGACGACTATTGTTACCGCCACCCGGACCGCCAGAGTTTTGTGCTCTGCGAGCGTTGCGGTCGCACCATCTGCCTGGAGTGCCAAAACCACGTCGGCGGTCGGGTGCTGTGCCCAGACGACGCAAAAGTCGTACCGATAACCCAGGCGAAGGGGCGCGTGCGCACGCGCCGGACTCGGAGAACCCGAGAGTTGCCGCACTGGTTAGAGGGACAGCCGGTGGTCTCGTACGGAATCATTGCTCTCGTCTTCCTGATCTTCCTCGTCAACGCGATCGTCGGCGGTGCGCTCATGCCGCGCCTGTGGGTGATCCCGGGGCTGACGCTGTCGCAGCCCTGGTCGCTCATCACATCGATGTTCGCGAGTACGGACATCCTGTCTGTCCTGCTCGGCGGTCTGAGCGTCTGGTCAATCGGACGAATTCTTGAGCCACACCTCGGGCGCCACCGTTTCATCGTTTTGTACCTCGTGAGCGGGTTTGGCGCGTCGGTCTTCGCTTTTCTGCTCGACGGCGCCGTCACCTCATGGTTCGGTGCGATCAGTGGTCTCGCAGGAGCCGCGGTGGTGCTTGCGAGGCGAATGGGCATCATGCCCGTTCTGCTGTATGTCAGTGTCGGTATCACGCTGGTGCTTTCGATCGTTTTCGGTGGATGGCAGGCGGCCGTCGGTGGACTCGTGGCGGGAGCCGGCGTTGGCTTCATCTTCTTCTTCGACGACGATCACTCGCGGCAGCGTCGCACGCGCACCCTCCTGATCGCGGTCGGGGCTGGGCTGCTCGTGGTCGCGATCCTGCGCGCTCTGATCTTCGCTGCGTAGCGGGAAATTCGAACCATGACAGAGACAACTCCAACGGAAAACCGCTGCTATCGCCATCCCGACCGGGAGAGCTTCGTCAGGTGCCAACGCTGCGGTCGCACCATCTGCGGCGAGTGCCAGACGGTCGCTCCGGTAGGGGTGCACTGTCCCGAGTGCGTGCGCGAGTCGAGGGCGTCCGCCCCACGCGGTGCGTCGATCGGTCGTCGCCTTGGTCGAGCGGCCAGCCCCAACAGCTCGGTGCCGATCGTCACGTACTCGATCATCGGGCTCTGCCTCGTGATCTACGGGCTACAGTTTCTGACGGGTGACGCGATCACCTCTGCTCTGATTTACTCGCCAGCGCTCACCGCGACGCAGCCGTACCGCATGCTCACGAGCGTGTTCATCCACGAATCGATCTTGCACGTCGGACTGAACATGTACTCGCTGTGGCTGGTCGGCCCGGCGCTCGAGTCAGCGCTCGGCCGCATCCGTTATCTGGCGCTGTTCATCATCGCGGGTTTCGGAGGTTCGGTTGCCGTTCTGCTGCTCGCTCCCTACAGCGAGCAGGTGCTGGGTGCCTCCGGAGCGATCTTCGGCGTGTTCGGCGCGTTCTTCATTGTCGCGCGTCGACTGGGCGGAAACTCCGGTACCATCCTCGGTGTCATCGTGATCAATCTGGTGATCGGGTTCATCCCGGGCCTCGGCGTCGCATGGCAAGCACACGTGGGTGGCCTCGTTGCCGGCGCCGCGGTCGCATTCGTCTTTCTCGAAACGCGTCCACGCCGACTCCGCTGGTTACAGGTCACGCTCACCGTGGCGATTGCCGTTGTGCTCGTGGTCATTACAGCTGTGGCTGTCGCCCTCAAGTAGGGGAGTTATCCACAGCCGTCTCCACAGTGGGGATAATTACACGCTTGTAGTTAGCGACCCACGGTCGGTTGTCTAACGCCAGCGCGTGGTCATGAGGAAGCCGACGAACATGATGGCGAACCCGACGGCGATGTTCCAGTTGCCGATCGCAGGAATCGGAAGCGACGTGCCGCTGACGTAGTACACGATGATCCAGGCGAGGCCGAGGACCATGAAGCCGAGCATGAGCGGCTTGAACCACACCGGGTTGGGGGCCTGTTCCCCTGAGCGGGCTTCGACTGCGCGGGCGGGCTTGGTTGTTGATGAACGGGCCATGCCGAAGATTGTAGCGTGAATGGCCGGGTCTGGCCCGAGCGCCGGATGACCCCGGGTGCGTCAGTTGCTCAGAAGAAGTCCAGTTACAATCTGGGACATGGACAGCGCTGGGGGTGGGTCAGATGGCGCGCCATCCTTTTCGAAGCGACCCCGGCGACGCAAGGTCAGCGCGGTCGGGGTAATTGGCGAACTGCTGATCACGGCGGGCGTGTTCGTTCTGCTCTTCCTCGGATGGCAGCTTTGGCTTGGTGACATCATCCAGGGCGCGCAACAGCAACAGCAGGCGCAGCAGTTGAACAATTCGTGGGCCAAGACAGTTTCACCGCCGGCTCCCACACCCACGCCAGCGGTTACCGATCCAGGACCTCCGGTCGTCGCAAAGGCGCCGGGCAATGCTCAGAAGTTTGCGATTCTGTACATCCCCAGATTCGGCAAGGGGTGGGAGCGACCCATCGCACAAGGCATCGGCGTCGCGGATGTGCTGGATGCCATCGGTGTCGGACACTACCCCGGAACAGCCATGCCTGGCCAGGTTGGCAATTTTGCGATCGCCGCTCATCGACACGCGTATGGCGGCGGGTTCCAGTTTCTCCACGAGTTGCACGTGGGCGACGACGTCTACATCGGTACCAAGGACGGGTGGTACAAGTACACGTTCCGCAACATCCAGTATGTCCAACCGACTCAGATCAACGTCCTGCAGCCGGTGCCGATGGAGCCTGGTGTTGCGCCGGTCGATCGGCTGATTACCATGACGACCTGCAATCCGTTCTTCTCGACGGCGGAACGGATGATCGCATACGGCGTGTACGACACCTGGTATCCGCGGGCGGGCGGCCCGCCGGCCGCAATCGCCACAACAGTTGAGACGAAGGGTTAGTCGTGTACGCAGCACTCTGGCGCTTCCTACCCGGACCGTGGTGGGTACGGGTGATCATCCTCGTCGTGCTCGCGGCGGC
>DASXNG010000089.1:0-1733 GCA_036495225.1 Galbitalea sp. | reverse complement strand
TCAACGACGCCGAGATGCTGCTCAAGCGAGGCTCCGGCCGGCCCTCTACGGCGAGCCGAGGCAAGACGCGTTCATCGACTACTGCCTGGGCCAACTCTTCAATGGTTATGACGTCAAGCTGCCGCGCAGCCAACTCGATTGCCAGTGGTGCTCCGCCGATGCTGCAACAGATCGCGATCACAGTGTCGACGTTGCGCGTGGAGAGAGCAAAGTGGCTGTCGACCATGCGGGCGTGCATCTCGAAGAGCTGGAGGGTGGGATTCGTCTGGAGCTCGACCAGGTCCGACGTAGCTGATCGAGGCAGCTCGAGTGGTGGCACCTCCACGCACCGCTCGCCCGTCGTCCCGAGAGCGGCTCGCGACGTCGTCACGATGTGCACCCATTTGCAGCGTCGCATTATCGAGTCGACGAGGGACCGGACCTGCTCCAACTGGTGCTCACAGTTGTCGAGAACCAGAAGCAAACGGGCCGGACCAAGGACCCGCAGCACTGCGTCGAGCACAGACTCGTTCCGCGTGGGCACGCCGTGAAGCTCGGAGAGCACAAGCTCCGGCGTGCTTCCGTCGCTCGGGATCACCGACAAATCGACGAAACGGACCCCATCCTCGAAGGGCTGCCCGACTGAGCTCGCCACCCGTACGGCCAGACGCGTCTTTCCGATCCCCCCGGGACCGACAAGGGAGACCAGGCGGTTGGTTCGCACCTCGTCGACGAGTTGAGCGACAAGGTCGTCTCGCCCGACGAGCCTCGTCAGCTCGGCGGGCATGTCGTCGTCTGCACGCTGGACCAGCTCGAGCGCGGGAAATTGGCTGGGCAGACCGTCCACCTGCAAGCCGAAGACCTGCTCCGGCTGCCCTAATCCCTTCAACCTCAGGATGCCGAGGTTCTGGAGTGTCGCTTGCTGCGGGAGGGTATCTCGGACCAGGTCGGCCGTCACGCGTGACAGGACGGTCTGACCGCCGTGGGCGGAAGGAACCAAACGTGCAACTCGATTCACGGTGGGGCCGAAGTAGTCGCCAGAGCGCTCGATACATTCACCGGTGTGCATCGCGACTCGCACCCGGATTTCACAGTTCTCGGGCCACGGTTCGTCCCAGATCGCACGCTGCAGCGCGGCCGCGGCGAGCATGGCGTCCGAGGCCGAGGTAAACGCGACGCAGAATGCGTCGCCGACCGTCTTGAACACGTGCCCGGCATGCTCGCCCACCGTCGTGCGGATGAGCTCGTCATGGCGGGCCAATGCATCGCTCATGGACGAGCGATGCTCCTCCCACAGGCGGGAGGAACCCTCGATGTCGGTGAACAGCAGAGTAACGATGCCAGTCGGAACCCCGGGATCAGGTGTTGGACGCGCCGTCAGAGAATCTTGCTTTGGCGGCTCCAAAGCCTGCCAATCCAGTTCTGGGCTTTGATCAAGGATCGCTTGTTCAAGGGCCACGAGACTCGGCGAGGGGAGGAGGCCGATCTCCGACAGTTCCCGTCGAAGGCGTTCGTAGGCGCGAAGGGCCTCCGCTTGTCGCCCGCATCGATAGAGCGCAAGCATCAGGCCTTTACGAAGGCCCTCATGGAGGGGTTCTGCGAGCACCGCCGCTTCAGCTGATATCACGACTCGTTCAGGCTTACCGAGCGCGAGGAGTGTGTCGTGAAAGGTCTCAAGCGTGGACACTCGCAGTTGTTCGAGGTGCGCGCTGACGGGAACCGACCAGGCAGAGTCAGCAACGTCGACCAACGCT
>DASXNG010000088.1:0-1738 GCA_036495225.1 Galbitalea sp. | reverse complement strand
CTGGGGCGGTCCTGGAGAACATATCTGGTTGACGGGTCCTGCCGAGACATCTTTCGAAGGTCACGTCGAGGTCTGAAGCATATGACAACACGAGAAGCCCGTGGCCTGTCGGCCACTGAAACCGAAGAGGAATCGATCGCGACCTACCTGCAGCACAATCCTGAGTTTTTCGAGCGTCATCAGGCGCTGCTGGCACGGTTGCGTCTCCCACACGTCCGGGGCGGCTCTACGATCTCTCTCGTCGAGCGGCAGATCGAAGTGCTGCGCGAGAAGCACGCTTCTCTGGAGGGTAAGCTCGCCGAGCTCGTGCAGGTTGCCCGCGGCAACGATGTGATCGCTGAGAAACTGCACCGTTTCACGCGGCGGTTGCTTGGCGCCCCGTCGCGTGCGGAAGCCATTGCGCGCATCGAATCCAGTCTCCGTGAGGATTTCGACGCCTTTCACGCCGTGCTGGTGTTGATTGGTGACACGGCGGACTCAACGGAGCGATTTTTGCGCTCCATCCGCGCGGACGATCCAAACCTGAAGTCCTTTGAGACTCTGTTCGCGAGCGGCAAGCCCCGGTGCGGGCAAGCGCGTGACTCGCAGCGCGAGTTCCTTTTCGGCTCGGACGCGAACGACATCGGTTCGATAGCATTGGTACCGCTGGGCGAAAAAGGCTCTGTAGGCCTCCTCGCCATCGGCAGCACGGACCGCGATCGCTTTCATCCCGGCATGAGCACGGAGTTCCTGGCTCGCATGGGAGACCTGATTGCCGATGCGTTGAATCCCGCGCGGGACTTCTGACGAGCCGGGCGACCAGAGGGACTCGATGACGCCGGCGGCGCTCGATTGGGTGGCCCGGTTCCGGCGCTACATGAACACGGAGCGCCGGCTTTCCGCGCACACCGATTCCAACTACGCCCGCGATCTTGCGGCGCTCGTGAAGTACTGCGATCGGAGCGGGCTCGAGGACTGGACCGCCCTCGATAATCAGCACATCAGGGTGTTTGCGGCGCACTCGCATGCGGGCGGTCTCTCGCCCCGGAGTGTGCAGCGTCGGCTGTCTGCCGTACGAAGCTTCTACGAGTTTTTGCTCCGGGAGAATCAGCCACGTCGGGGTGATAAGACCGTCCCCCTCAGTGACGTCCGCCGAAATCCTGCTCATGACGTTCGTGCACCCAAGGCGGCCAAGCGTCTGCCCGAGACGCTCGACCCCGACCAGATGGCGCGTCTCCTCGACATTGCGCCCGATCAGCCGGGTTCATTCGTGCTGCGTGACCGAGCCATCATGGAGCTGCTCTATTCCTCGGGTCTGCGGCTCGCCGAGCTCGTAGGTCTCGACATGGGTGATCTCGATCTGGCCCAAGGCATGGTCCAGGTGCTCGGCAAGGGCCAGAAGACCCGCCTCGTGCCGGTGGGTAGTGTGGCCGTCGGGGTGCTAAAGCAGTGGTTGCTGGACCGCGCGGCGCTGGCCAAGCCCGAGGAAAAGGCCCTCTTCGTGGGACGCGGCGGGAGGCGGCTCGGCCCCCGTGCCATCCAGACCAGGGTGGCCCAATGGGCGCGGCGGCAGGGACTGAGCATGCACGTCTACCCCCACCTCTTCCGTCACTCATTTGCGACGCACCTGCTCGAATCGAGCCGCGAGCTGCGCGGGGTGCAGGAGCTGCTCGGCCATGCCGACATCTCCACCACCCAGGTCTACACTCACCTTGACTTCCAGCACCTCGCCCGTATCTACGAAGCTTCTCATCCGCGG
>DASXNG010000087.1:0-3496 GCA_036495225.1 Galbitalea sp. | reverse complement strand
CTCGCAGCCCAGACGATCACGGCCGAGCCGAAGGCGAACCAGAAGAACATCGCCATCACGACCCCAAAGCCGCCGTAGTCGAGCGCGTACCAGTTGACCCACCACTCCATCAGATAGCGAGACGCAAGCATGAGGACGATCAGACCGCCTGCGGTTACGACCGCGCAGGGAAGGACGTCGCGGCGGCTGAGCAGCTTGTAAGTCAGGTACCGCGGCGCCCAGACGAAGAATCCGGCCAGCAGCGCCGCCCAGACCGGGACGAGCGCGAAACCGGCCCATCCCGGCGCATCGACAGCCCGCAACTCACCGAGTTGAATCATGAGCAGCATCAGCAGCCCGTACACCGCCATCAGCACTACGACGTGGCGTGTCTCCTTCAGCCGATGCCGCGGCAACGCCAGTCCCCAGGCGCGCACGTGAACGATCTGAAGCACTCGGCCGAAGCCGATCCCGAAGGCGAGTGCGCCAACAATCGCGATCAGAGCCGTCTGCACCTCGTGCGCGCGGCCGTGGACGAGCACGCTCCGGATCAGCGTCGCCGTGGCGGCCGAGAAGTGATAGTGACGAACGATGTGGGTCGCGAGCGCACCCGGTTTCCGCTCGACCCACTCCTCCATCACGATCATCGAGGGCACGACGGCCAGAAACAAGTAGAGCGTCAGCAGTGCCGACTGCAGCGGCCCATCGACGGCGCGATAGCGGCGCCATGCATCGATCGCGACACCGGAGGCCGTCTCGGGAGTCTGGTGCTCCGCCCACTCTTGACCTCGCTTCGTCGCCGCGGCGACCCGCTGACGAGAACCGCGAACAACCCGCTTCGTACGGTGATTCGCCACCTCTCAAGGTTCCTCTCCGCGACCTCACCATTCCTCGTCCAGACAGGATGATCGAAGCCGTCAAGCCCGCCTTCGATGCGGCCACCGGCACGACAACCGTGCCAGCCAGCCGATCGCTCTGGCGTCATTCCGGAACGCTGGCCCAACCGAGATCCTGAGCGCCAGCGGGGATTGACCCGGCCGGGGGAAGGGATCACTTACAGCAGGAGGTCTAGTCGAGGAACCGTGCGAGCCGTTCGACGGTGTCGGTCCAGCCATCGTGATGCAGCTGCCAGCGCTGCTCCGTCTTGAATGGTTGTTGATCGAGGACAAGGTTCGTTCCTTCGTCTGCGCTTTGGAAGCACAGTACGACGAGTGTCTCCTGATCATCAGGGTCGGGCTCCTCCCAAGCGAAGGTGAAAACGAGACGGCCGGGCGGCTCGACGACGCGAAACGTGCCTCCAAGGTGAAAGGCGTCCGTGTCAGGCGGTTGCATGGTGATTCGGTAGCTCGCTCCCTCGACGACGTCGAACTGAAGGTGCGGAACTGTGAACGCCTCTGGGCCCCACCACTGCCTAAGTTCGTCCGCGTCGGTGAAGGCAGCGAAGACTCGCTCCGGCGACGACCCAAGAACCTTCTCCAGATGGAGCTGTAGCCCGACTGACTGATCGTGCGCCAGTTCTCTACCGGATACGTCGCTCACTAACATATGAACGGAGGTCTGCGGAGCGGCATTCCGTCGCGCCCCTTCGACTCACGATCTCTGGCGTCACTCCTGAACGCAGGCCCAGGCGAATGGCGATGCTCCGCCCGCGTTCGTTCTACGCAACGAGCGCGTTTTTTCTCGTCAGGGACGGAGCGGCACGGTTTAGAGAACCGGTGTCCCGGCAAGGCGAGGATTGATCGTGTGCGAATACCCCGAGGCAGTTCCGTCCTTGGGGGCGGAGCCTGTTCCGCGTTGGTCGATCGGCTACCGCGACACGATTCCAACCCTGAATTCGGCGGCGCCGCTCGCGTCTGCGCTCGGTCCGAGCTACTGGTCTGCGCGTTGTAACGGCTTCCACCTAGCCGGCTCCCGACGGCAGTCGAGGCGAGGTCGCCGAAATCGTCGAGGTGGACGGGCATGTTGCGGGATTTTGCGTGCAACTCGAAGACGACGACGTGCAGATATGGACGGCAGGCGTCTTAGACATCGGTCCGGTCGAGCGTTTCGTCAGCATCGACCGGACGAACGCAACAAGGAGGCAGACATGGCTCAGTCGCAATCTCTAGTAGAGCGCGATTCCGAAGCGATGGAGCGCTGGGACCCGTTCGGCGACCTCGACCAGTTGAACGATCGCATGCGCAGGATGCTCGAGCAGACCTTCAGCAGTGCGCTTCCGCTCGGCACAGCGGGCTGGTCGCCGCTCGTCGACATCGAGGAGCAGGACGACGCCTACGTTCTCGAAGCGGACGCCCCCGGTGCAAAGCGCGAAGACGTCAAGGTCGAGCAGGTAGGCAACGAGCTCCACATCAGCGGAGAAATCAAGGAGCGGGAACGCAAGGGATCGCTTCGCCGCCGCGAGCGCCCGATCGGCCGCTTTTCGTATGCGGTGCGGCTGCCCGAATCCATCGACCCAAACAAGATCGAAGCCAAGCTCAAGGACGGCGTGCTCTCGATCCGCGTGCCGAAGTCGCAGCGAGCGCAACGGCGGCAGGTCGAGGTCACCTCATGAGCGAGCTGATCGTCATCGGCTATTCCGACGAGCAGACAGCAAAGGAGGTACTCGACAAAGCGATCGAGATGCAGCGGGACTACCTCATCGACCTCGAAGAGGCAGCCGTCGTCGTTCGCGACCAAAAGGGGAAGCTCCACGTCACCACGACGGACCACCTCACCGAGAAAGGTGCGCTCGGCGGACTGTTCTGGGGAGCGCTGATCGGCCTGATCTTCCTCGTCCCGATCGCCGGCGCCGCGCTCGGCGGCCTCTACGGCGCCGTGCTCGGCAAGCTCGGCGACCTCGGCCTGAAGGACAACTTCAAACGCCACGTCGGCGACCTCATCCAACCCGGAACCTCGGCGATCATGTTCGTCGCACGCAAGATGACGCCGGACAAAGTCCTCGAGGAGCTCGCGCCATACGGCGGAACTGTACTGCGCTCCTCACTCGACCACGATGCGGAGCAGCACCTCCAAGACGCCTTGATGGCGGGCGCAGCACACTAGCCACCACCGACCACGACACCGGCGCGGCCCTCATGCACCGCGTCGGTGACGTGGTCTGAACACGAAGGGTTCGACGGGACGGGTTGAATGGCCTAGGTGAGCTACATGCCTCACGTGGGCACTGAAGACGGGGCGTGAGCACGCCGTACTAGGGTCGCCTGATTGGCAGCGCCTGAGTACGTTTGGGCGATCGCGCGAGCGCTGCGCGCGCATCGCCGCCTTGACATCTGCTTCGCCGCGCTGTGTCACTGCGATGGGCGCTCGGTCCGAGGATCCCCGCCCCCGTCATCCCTCGGCGCATCAGATCGCCTCTGACGCGGCCCTAAGCGGCGGGGATTTCGTCGGCGAGAGGGGGTCGGGTATCCGGTTTCCGAGTCGAAGGAAGCCGGCTCCCGTCAGTGCCAGCGCCAGTGCGCCGCCCCACCAGATGGTGTTGGGTGACGTTCCGAGCAGCACGCCGCCGACCGCGGGGCCG
>DASXNG010000086.1:0-1791 GCA_036495225.1 Galbitalea sp. | reverse complement strand
CAGGCCGTCGTCATTGACGTGGATGAAGTCGCATCCTTCGACCTCGCGGTCACCGATGCGAGCCCTGAAGACGAGGGCGTGATCGGCGGCATCCGGGGCTCCGATCTGGCGGGTGTAGCGGAAGTCCTCGAGTACCTTGCCGACCGCGCGCAGCAACGTCCCGACCTGTACTCGGCCTTCGTGTGGCGCGTGCACGACTGGGCTGCGGAAGATGATGTCGTCGGTGAAGAGGGCAACGACGGCATCTATGTTGCGGCTCTCAATCGCATCGCGGAATTGCTGCATCTGGGTCTCCTCGGATTAGGTGTGTGACGGTGCCGGCTCGCTGTCGCGCGTCCGCAGCTTTCGCTGCACCTCTCGCAGCATCGGCGGATACACGATCAGGTGCCGGAACGGCCTGATCGCGGCCATGTACGTCGTCCCGAACAGGCCGTTGGGCTTGACGAGAACGGCCATCTGGCCGCGGTAGCCACCGGTCCCGTCCGGTACAAGCCCGATGTGCATGACCCCGTGCATGGTCCGGTTCGCGGTTTCCGCGGCGAACTCGTCCTCGAGCAGGTACAGCGAGGTGAAGGGAAGCGCCTCGAACTGGGGGACTGGAGTGCCGCGGAGATCTGCCGGCAGCCGGTCGCGGAGCGTCGACACTCTCGAGCCGACGCCGGTATCCGGTCCATCCCACCCGAGCAGCTCTCCAATCTTCCATCGGATCGAGAACAGCGCGCGCACGGCCCGGGAGGAGCTGCGGGAGGGATCGAGCGTGGCAATCAGCTGCACTGCCCGGGGGAACTGATCGGCGCCGCCCGGCGCCGGCAGCTCCCATACGTCCTCGAGCCGGAAATCGCGAGTCAGCTCGTGAATCCGCCATGGCCGCGACGTGTGCGCCGCATTCGGGAGCCTCATCGCTACCTCCAATCCATACGGTATCGTATCGATACGGTAGTGTATGGAAGCAAGTAAGTCAACGGACGCGAACGAGATCGAGATACACGATGGCCGCCCCTACGCGTACGCCTCGCTCTAGCTGGGTCGAAGAGGGGCTCCGGGCGCTCGGCGTCGGCGGTCCGGACGCGGTCCGAGTCGAGAAGCTCGCACAGACGCTCGGCGTCACTAAGGGCGGGTTCTACTGGCACTTCGACGGTCGCAGCGCGCTTCTGGAGGAAATGCTCGACGCGTGGGAACGCTTGGTGATCGACGAGGTGATCGAGCGCGTCGAAGCCGGAGGCGGAGACGCGAGGACCAAACTCAGACGACTATCCACCCTCGCCGGCTCCAATCGCGACTTCATGAAGATCGAACTCGCAATTCGCGACTGGGCGCGGCGCGACAACACGGTCGCCAAGCGGCTCAAGCGCACCGACAACCGGCGAATGGAGTACATGCGCTCGCTGTTCAGTGCCTTCTGTCCCGACCAGGACGACGTCGAGGTCCGCTGCCTACTCCTACTCTCGATATGGGTCGGCCACGACCTTATCGCGGCCGAACACGGCCGACGCAGCCGCGCGGAAGTGGTGAAAAGGGCTCTGAAGTGGCTCGAGGCGTAATCGCCGACCCAACCCGTGTCATCACCATCCCCGACAGCGAGTCCCTCGGTTCGGCTCGCGCCGGACTCATCAGCCCTCCGTCGTGACGGTCGTTCTGCTCTCACAGCCGGGCGTGGCATCTCGTCGTAGAGGAGAGAAGCGCTCATCAAAGGAGACACCGTGGCCAGCGAACTCGAATCCCTCAGAGACACTAAGACCATCCTGCTCACGACCTACAGGCGCGATGGCACGCCCGTGCCCACGCCGGTGA
>DASXNG010000085.1:0-24204 GCA_036495225.1 Galbitalea sp. | reverse complement strand
AAAGTCTGCGGACCTTCACTCGTCACGGCGACCCAGCTGCACACCCGACCGATTTCATTGCACGTGCCCTCGACGAGAACGCCGTTCGGCTGCAGGCGCTCCACCATCTTGTGCCACGCGTTCGCGACCTCGCGCTCGTCATACTGCCGCAGCACATTCATGGCCCGGATGATGGTCGGTCGCTCGCCCGGGATCTCGAACCCGCCCTGGCGAAAGGTCACCCCCGGCCGCTCCTCGGTTTTCGCGGCGCGCACCCGCTCCGGGTCGATCTCGATACCGACGATCCGGACATCCGGTCGCACCTTGCGCAGCCGCTCGTGCAGCTCGAGTGCGGTCGTGGCGCGGGCGCCGTAGCCGAGGTCGACCACGAGCGGAACTTCTGCGGTGCGCAGCACGGGGAGCGTCGCGATCCACCGGTCGATGCGTCGCAACCTGTTCACGCCGGTGGTTCCCCGCGTGATGCGCCCCTCGACCATGCCCCCATTCTCGCGTGCTGTCACCCGCGGGTGCTCCGCGCGGCGGCTCTTGTGCGCATAACTCAGGCAAAAATCGGATGTCGCCCGCCCGAGCCCTGGATTTCTGCGGGTTACATCGGCGGCGGAGGAATTCTGCCTGAGTTATGCGCACAAGTCGGTTGGGCGTTGGTCGACCTTCCGTAACTCCTGAGATTTTGGGGTGGCGCTGGCGGTGGCCGCGCAGTCCCGGGGGAGTTTCTCCTGCGCTCGCAATTCTTCAGGAATTATGGACCGGTGCCTGGCGTTGCGGGTGGTTCTGCGCATAACTCAGGCAGGATTCGGATGGCGCCGCGCCGAGGCCCGGATTTCTGCGGGCAGCATTGGCGGCCGGGAAATTGCGCCTGAGTTATGCGCACAAGCTGGCAGTGAAAGGGCCACTGCGAGCCGTCGGTAGGCTTGACGCATGACTTCGACGCTCATCCTGCTTCGCCACGGCAACTCCGACTGGAACCAGAGAAATCTCTTCACCGGATGGGTGGATGTCCGCCTCAGCGACCAGGGGATTGCCGAAGCAATGCGCGCCGGCGAGCTGCTCGCCGAGTCTGGCCTGAAGCCGGACATCCTGTATACGAGTGTCTTGACGCGCGCCATCCAGACCGCGAATCTCGCGCTGGAGGTCTCCGACCGACTGTGGATTCCGGTGAAGCGCAGCTGGCGACTGAACGAACGCCACTATGGCGCCCTGCAGGGCAAGGACAAGGCCCAGACGCTCGAGGAGTACGGTCCAGACCTGTTCCAGACGTGGCGTCGCAGCTTCGACGTTCCGCCGCCCCCGCTGGCCGACGATGCCGAGTACAGCCAGGTGAACGACGAGCGCTACGTCGGCATCGACGGCGAGGTTCCCCGCACGGAGTCGCTCAAGCTCGTGATCGATCGCCTCCTCCCTTATTGGGAGTCGGACATCACCGCAGACCTGAGGCAGGGCAAGACGGTCCTTGTCACAGCCCACGGCAACTCGCTTCGCGCGCTCGTGAAGCACCTCGACGGCATCAGCGATGAGGAGATCGCGGAGCTCAACATTCCGACGGGCATCCCGCTCGTCTACGAACTGGATGACTCGTTCGCGCCGACTAAGCCCGGTGTGTACCTCGACCCGGAGGCCGCAGAGGCCGGCGCCGCAGCCGTCGCGGCACAGGGCAAGAAGTAGCAGCTTTTCTAAGCGTCGGCCGGAATCCAGTCGCCGGTGGCGAGGTACTGCACCTTCTTGGCGATCGAGACCGCGTGGTCCGCGAAGCGCTCGTGGTAGCGGGAGGCGAGCGTCGCGTCGACCGTGTCGATCGCTTCGCCCTTCCAGGTGGCGCCGAGCACCTTGTCAAACACGCTGAGGTGGAGGGCGTCAATCTTGTCGTCCTCGTTGCGGATCTCCTCCGCGATGACCACATCCTCCGTCGTCAGGAGGTCGACCAGCTTGCGGGCGATCTGGACGTCGAGTGCCCCCATGTTTGCGAACGTGGGACGAAGGCTCTTCGGCACGACCTTGTCGGGGAAGCGGTAGCGCGCGAGCTGTGCGATGTGCTCGCTCATGTCGCCCATGCGCTCGAGGGATGCGCTGATGCGGAGGGCGCTGACGACGATGCGAAGGTCACGGGCGACCGGCTGCTGCCTGGCCAGGATGTTGATGGCCAGCTCGTCGAGTGCCTGCGCGGCTGCGTCGATCTTGCTGTCATCCGCGATGACGGTCTCGGCGAGTGAGACGTTGGATTCGTTGAATGCTCGGGTTGCGTTTTCGATCGAAACGGCGACGAAGTCTGCGATCTCGATGAGGCGCTCCTGCACCTCGCGCAGTTCTTGCTGGAATACCTCGCGCATTGCCCACATCCCTTTCGCCGCAGGCATTGCAAACCCGCACAGATCTGTGACCACTGTGCTCGCGCAAGGTTAACAGCGGGTGGCCGCCCCTTGAACTTTGCTCGCAGCGCTGCGGTCTTCACGTACACGCCGGTAAGCCCGGCTGAAGTTGTTACTAATCTAGTCGCTATGGACCCCGCAACGCTGGTGCCCCTCGCGTTCGTAGTCGGAGCTTTGGTTGGCGCAGGCATCGTCGTTGCCGTCGTTGCGGCGGCTCGCAGGGGTCGGGATGCAGCGGAGGTCGCCAATCCCGCGGTGCCTGACGGCGTCGATCAGGTGCTCGACACTCTCGAGTCGGCTGGCGTTGTGATCGATCCGTCGAACACCGTCGTGAAGGCTTCGCCCGGAGCCCTGGCGTTCGGCCTCGTCTGGAATCGTGCGCTCGTGCACCCGGAACTTGTCGCCATGGTTGACAAGGTTCGCCGCACCGGCGACCCCATCACGCAGGAGGTTCATCTCGCCCGTGGACCAATCGGCGAAGCCAACATCTACCTTTGGGTGCGCATCGCGCGGCTCGGCGCGCGCTACATCCTTCTCATCGCGGAGGATCGCACAGAGGGCTATCGGCTCGAGGAGGTCCGCCGCGATTTCGTTGCCAACATCAGTCACGAACTGAAGACGCCGATCGGCGCGGTTGGCCTGCTCGCGGAGGCGCTGGTCAGCGCTTCAGACGAACCGGAACAGGTCAAACGGTTTGCGAAGCGGCTCACGAAGGAGTCGGAGCGGCTCACGAAGATCACCCAGGAGATCATTCAGCTTTCGCGCCTGCAGGCCGCGGACGCACTGACCAAACCGGCGCTGATCAACGTCGAGGATGTCGTTGCACTCGCGATCGATCAAAACCGGGTTGCCGCGGACCTGCACGGTATCCGTCTGGTCAGCGGCGGGGACAAGGCTTCGGTCTACGGGGATGAAGCGTTGCTTGTCGTTGCGTTGCACAACTTGGTCGCGAACGCCATCCAATACTCACCGGACAACTCGCGCATCGGCGTAGGAGTGACCGACACCGACGGTATCGTCGAGATCGCAGTCACCGACCAGGGTGTCGGCATCCCGGATGATGAGAAGGACCGCGTCTTCGAGCGCTTTTACCGCAGCGACCCGGCCAGGTCGCGAAACACTGGAGGGTCCGGTCTCGGCCTCGCCATCGTCAAGCACGTCGCCCAAAACCATGGTGGCGACGTGCGCGTCTGGTCTCAACCCGGCAAGGGTTCGACCTTCACACTCCGGCTGCCAGAGGCATCGCCGGCCACAGCTGCGAGCCTAGGAGCAACCACGTGACCCGTATTCTGATCGTCGAGGACGAGCCTTCGCTCGCCGAACCTCTTGCGTTTCTGCTTGAGCGCGAAGGCTATGAGCCAACCATCGCCGCTGACGGACTCGCGGCGGTCGCCGAGTTCGAGCGCAACGGGAGCGATCTCATCCTGCTCGACCTGATGCTTCCGGGGCTTTCGGGCACGGAGGTCTGCAAGGAGATCCGCAGTCGCTCCTCGGTGCCGATCATCATGCTCACCGCCAAGGACAGCGAAATCGACATCGTGGTCGGACTGGAGTTGGGCGCGGACGACTACGTGACCAAGCCGTATTCGTCGAGGGAGCTGCTCGCACGCATCCGCGCGATTCTTCGCCGCCGTGTCGAGGACGAGGTCGCGAGCGACGCCGTGCTCGAGGCCGGGTCCGTTCGCATGGATGTCGAACGTCACACGGTCGCCGTTGGGGGCCGCGAGACGAAGATGCCTCTGAAGGAATTCGAGCTTCTCGAGGTGCTGCTGCGCAATGCAGGGCGCGTGCTCACTCGCGGACAACTCATCGACCGCGTCTGGGGAGCCGACTACTACGGGGACACCAAGACGCTCGATGTTCACATCAAGCGCATTCGGTCCCGCATCGAGGACAACCCTTCCGAGCCGACCATGCTGCTGACGGTTCGCGGGTTGGGATACCGGTTCGAGGCGTAGCCCGACCGACAGCTGCTAGTTCGTCGGCACTGCCGTCAGCGTCGGGATTGGCGTAGCGAACCCGGTCGGCGTCGGAGTCGGCGACGGCGCAAGACCGACGTACGAAGCCTCAGACCCGGTCAGCACCGGCACCTGAACGTTCTTGCCAGACACCTCGCCGTACTGGACGAAGACCGTGAGCAGCGCACCTGGCTTGATCCCGGCGTTGCGGAGAACCTCCGGCGGCACTCCCGGATTGCCCAGAGAGAGTACCTTGCCGGCAGCGAGCGGGAAGCTCACCGTCTCGCGCGACGGCGATGCGGCGGCCCGCGCCGTGTACTGCACATTCACGGTGATCTCGTGATCGCTGTTGTTGATGAACACGCCGATCAGGCTCGCGTCTTTGCCGTGGGGGCTGATGGCGAGGGCGTTGCGCACCTGGAGCTGTCCGACGTTCAGGCTCACGCCGTCGCTTGCATCGTAGGGAATGAGCGTCGCCTGTGGGGCGAAGAACGTGCATCCGGTCGTGCCGAGCATCAACCCGGCTGCCAGTATCGCGGTCGCCGCGATTCGTCGTCTCACGAAAACCCTCCAGAGCCAGCACAACAGCAGTGGCACTAGCCTATCCGCCCCGCGGGCCACCGCTAGGTTAGGACAGCCTTACCGATAGCCGCCTGTGATAAACTAGGTTCCTTCGAACGGAGCCCCATTCATGCTTTTTGAGGTTGGCGAGACAGTCGTTTACCCCCACCACGGCGCAGCAACGATCACCGAGGTGAAGAAGAGGATCATCAAGGGCGAAGAGAAGCTCTACCTGAAACTCAACGTCACCCAGGGTGATTTGACCATTGAGGTCCCCGCTGACAACGTCGATCTTGTTGGCGTTCGTGACGTGATCGGTCGCGAGGGCCTGGACAAGGTCTTCGAGGTTCTCCGCGCCCCATTTACCGAGGAGCCGACCAACTGGTCGCGTCGGTACAAGGCGAATCTGGAGAAGCTTGCTTCCGGTGACGTCATCAAGGTTTCTGAGGTCGTTCGCGACCTGTGGCGCCGTGACCAGGACCGCGGGCTGTCGGCCGGCGAGAAGCGCATGCTGGCGAAGGCTCGCCAGATCCTGATCTCGGAGCTCGCACTGGCCGAGAAGACCGACGAAGAAAAAGCTTCGACGGTCTTGGACGAAGTACTAGCCTCCTAGCACTTGCATGACGTCTCCGGTGACGGTCGGCGTCATTGTTGTGGCTGCTGGTTCGGGAAGCCGTCTTGGCTCCGACCTCCCCAAGGCATTCGTGCCGTTGGGAAATTCGACGATCCTGCAGACGGCTCTCGAACCGATCTTCGGCATGTCTGAGGCAGTTCAGGTCGTCGTCGTGGTGCCGGGGGACGAATTGGTCTACGCCTATGAGCTCGTCGGCAACAGCGCCGGCGCCGCGGCCGAGTTCGTGAGCGTGGTGGTCGGCGGCCCGACGCGTCAGGCATCCGTTGCCGCCGGACTCGAGGCTCTGTGGCCCGAGGTCAACGTCGTGCTCGTTCACGATGCAGCGCGCCCGTTCACACCAGCCGCGCTGTTCGAGTCTGTCGTGGCGAGGGTTCGCGCGACTGGGGACGGGGTGATTCCTGGGATTCCCGTCGCGGACACCTTGAAGCGAACGGATGCTGGCGTCGCAAGCGAGACCGTGGATCGTTCCGTGTTGAGCGCCGTGCAAACACCGCAGGGCTTTCCCCGCGTGCAGCTCGTCGACGCGTATGCCTCCGCCGACGTCGAGCACACCGATGACGCCGCCCTCTTCGCGACGGCAGGTCACACCGTGCACGTCATCGAGGGCGATCCGCACGCGTTCAAGATCACGACCCCGTGGGACCTGCGACGCGCGCGAACACTGGTCACGACAGCCACCGGTTCGTCCCGCACGGGCATCGGCATCGACGTGCACGCGTACGACGACTCGACTCCGCTCTGGCTGGGGGGCCTCTACTGGCCCGATGAACCCGGGCTCGCGGGGCACAGCGACGGCGATGCGATCTCGCACGCAATCTGTGACGCGCTGCTCTCCGCCGCGGGTCTCGGCGACATCGGCAGTCGTTTTGGAACGGACGATCCGATGTTCGCGGATGCCCGTGGCGAGGTATTTCTGAAGGAGACCATCTCGCTGGTCGTCGGTGCGGGGTTTCGCATCCAGAACGTCGCCGTGCAGGTGATCGGCAACCGGCCGCGGCTGACCGATCGACGCGACGAACTCGAGAAGCACCTCGGCGATGTGGTCGGTGCACCGGTGAGTGTCTCCGCGACGACATCCGATGGTCTCGGTTTCACCGGGCGCGGTGACGGACTCACAGCTATCGCCACAGCGCTACTGTCGTCGTAACTTCGCGGGTTGCAGGCGAGCGCCTCGCTAAACTCGCTGGGTGACTATCCGGCTCTACGACACCAAGGCGCAGGCCCTGCGGGACTTCGTTCCGCTCGTCGAAGGGCAGGTGGGAATCTACGTCTGTGGACCCACCGTGCAGTCTTCGCCCCACATCGGGCATCTTCGTTCGGCGCTCGTCTACGACCTGTGGCGTCGCTGGCTGGCGTATCGAGGTTACGACGTGACGCTGGTGCGGAATGTGACCGACATCGACGACAAGATTCTGGCCAATTCACGGGGAGCGGAACAGTGGTGGGCTCTCGCGTATCGGTACGAGTTGGAGTTCACCGAGGGATACCGGCGCCTCGGCATCCTTGCGCCAACGTATGAGCCGCGCGCAACTGCGAGCGTTACACAGATGCAAAACATCATCCAGCGACTGATCGATCGCGGGCATGCCTACCCTGCGGCAGACGGTTCCGGCGACGTGTACTTCGATACCGCCAGCTGGCCGGCGTACGGCGAGCTCACGCACCAGAAACCCGAAAACATGGAAGCCGCAGCGGATGCCGACCCCCGCGGTAAGCGTGCCCCGCAGGACTTCGCGCTCTGGAAGGGCGCCAAGCCCGAGGAACCGGCGTCGGCCGCGTGGGCCAGTCCGTGGGGCGATGGCCGTCCCGGCTGGCACATCGAGTGCTCCGCCATGTCGTCGCGGTACCTGGGACCGCAGTTCGACATCCACGGCGGCGGGCTCGACCTGCGTTTTCCGCATCACGAGAACGAGATCGCACAATCGAATGCGGCCGGCGACGCGTTTGCGAACTACTGGGTGCACAACGGGCTCGTGAACGTCAACGGGCAGAAGATGTCGAAGTCGCTCGGCAACTCCGTCTACGCGTCCGAATTCCTGGACCTCGCGCCTGCTCTGGTCGTTCGCTACTATCTGGGCGGCGCGCACTACCGCTCGACCATCGACTATCACGATGGCGCCCTCGTCGAGGCCGAGACCGCTCTCGAGCGCATCGAGAAATTCCTGTCGCGGGCGCAGCGCGCTCTCGAGGGGACCGCACACGCGGGCAGCGGGGCGCCGGTGCTCCCAGCCGAATTCGTCGCGGCAATGGATGATGACCTCGGCGTGCCCCAGGCGATAGCCGTCATCCACGAGCGAGTCCGTGCCGGCAACATTGCGCTCGACGATGACAACGACCTCGCGACCGTGGCTCGCATCCGCGGAGAAGTCACGGCGATGACCGAGATTCTTGGCATCAATCCGCACTCCCCGGAATGGCGCACCGGCGGGGATGTCCCGGCCGCGCGTGCGCTCGCGGCGCTGGTGCAGCGGCTCATCGAAGACCGGGAGGCGGCGCGGAGTTCGCGCGATTTTGCCGCGGCGGACCGCATCCGTGATGAACTTGCCGAAGCCGGCATTAGGGTTGAAGATTCGCCTACCGGCGCACATTGGAGCATTGAACCGTGAAAAACACCTCAGGAGAGCGCAAGGGTCGCCCCGGCGCAGTCCGTCAGGGCAGCAAGGGCAAGCAGGTCGGATCGGGCGGTCAGGGCAGGCAGGCGCTCGAAGGCAAGAAGCCGACGCCCAAGGCCGAGGATCGCCCCTACCATCCCGCAGGCAAGCGCAAGGCCGCGGCGGAACGTTACACGGCGGCGGGCGGCCGATCGAAGACCGCATCCTCCGGCGGCGCACCACAGAATTCCCGTCCGCGCAGTCGCAACAAGAGCGCGGACGAGAGCGAGGTTGTGACTGGGCGCAACTCAGTGGTCGAGGCGCTGCGGGCTCGCATTCCAGCCACCGCCCTTTATGTCGCTACCCGCATCGAGGTGGATGACCGGGTCAAAGAGGCACTGAACCTGGCGAACCACCGCGGCATCCCCGTTCTCGAGGTGATGCGTCCGGAACTCGATCGCATGGCCGGATACGACTCCGTGCATCAGGGCCTCGCCCTCAAGGTGCCGCCGTACGAGTATGCGCACCCGACCGAGTTGCTCGACAAGGTCATCAGTCGAGGCCAGAAACCCCTGTTCGTTGCGCTCGACGGCATCACCGATCCGCGCAACCTCGGAGCGATCATCCGTTCGGTTGCAGCCTTTGGTGGACAGGGCGTCATCGTTCCCCAGCGCCGCTCGGTCGGGTTGACCGCGTCAGCGTGGAAGACCTCGGCCGGCGCTGCGGCGCGCACGCCAGTGGCGATGGCGCCGAACCTCACCCAGACGCTCAAGGACTTCAAGGCGCGCGGCGTGTTCGTGCTCGGTCTCGACGGCGGCGGAGACATGTCGCTGCCAACGCTCGCGCTCGCGAACGAGCCGGTGCTGCTGGTTGTAGGCAGCGAGGGCAAGGGGCTCTCGCGTCTGGTGACGGAGACCTGTGACGCGGTGGTGTCGATCCCGATCTCGGCGGCAACCGAGTCACTCAACGCCGGCATCGCAGTCAGCGTCGCACTCTACGAGATCGCGAAGCGCCGCGCCGCGTAACGCCGCGCGCACCTCTGCGGTGGCGGGAGAAACTACACCCGCCGGCGGGAGAAACATGCCGGCGGAGGGAGCTACAACTCCCGCCACGGGTAACTTTCTCCCTCCGCGGTCCCCGCTGCGCTAGACCTTCAGGCGCCAGTCGTCTTCGTCGGGCTCGTCGGCGTCAGCTCCCAGGGTTGAGATGGGCACCGTGATCGCCTCGGTTGGGGGAGCGATGACGGTCGCCTCGTCGCGACGGTGGCGCAGCACGGTGTCGACGTAGGAGCTGAGTGCCTCCGCGAGGGGGACATCCCGACCCTCGTTTTGCGACATGTACCAGCGATGGTCGAGCAGCTGATGGAACACCTCCGCGGGCTCGAGCTTGCCCCTGAGGTCCTTCGGGATGGCGCGGATGACGGGCTCGAACACCTGGGCGAGCCACTCGTGCGCGACCATCTCCTCGTCTGCGTCCTTCTTTGCGAAGGTCGCGCGATAGGAGTCCAGGTCGTTGAGCAGCCGTCTGGCCTGGTTTTCACCGGCGTCGAGACCGGTGAGGCGAAGCAGTCTGCGGGAGTGGTGGCCGGCATCCACCACCTTCGGCTGGATGCGTACCTGGGAGCCGGCACCGTCCGTGTTGATCGCGAGCTCTTCGATGTCGAAACCGAGATTGTTGAGCCGTTCGACGCGGCGGTTGATGCGCCAACGCTCCGACTGGTCGAATTCTTCCGGCCCGGTGAGTTCCTTCCACAGGCTGCGATACGCGGCGACGATTCCGTTGCTGATCTCGACGGCGTCGAGGTCTTCGTCGAGCCGCCCGCCCGCTTGAAGGTCAAGGAGCTCGCCCGCAATGTTCACGCGAGCGATCTCGAGGTCGTTTTCGCGCTGGCCGTTGGAAAGTTTGTCGTACAGCTGCCCGGTCTCGGCATCGACCAGATACGCAGCAAAAGCGCCAGCATCGCGACGAAACAGCGTGTTGGACAGCGAGACGTCGCCCCAGAAGAACCCGACGATGTGCAGTCGCACGAGCAGCACGGCGAGGGCATCGACCAGGCGCGTGGCAGTATCCGGCCGGAGGCTCTGCGAGTACAGGGCCCGGTAGGGCAGCGAGAACTTCAGGTGGCGGGTGATGAGTACGGAGTCGAGCTCGTTGCCGTCGGCATCCGTGCGATTCGTGATAACGGCTACTGGTTCGACGCTCGGGATTTCGAGGCGCTGCAGAGTGCGGAGCAGTTCGTACTCTCGACGAGCGAATTCGGCCGAAGTCTCTTTGATGGCAATGACGTAGCCGCCCAGGTGTGCGAATCGCACGAGGTGGCGCGAGATGCCTTTGGGCAGGGCGGCGATGGTGTCGTCTGGCCACACATCCAGCGGAAGCGACCACGGCAGGTCGAGCAACGCCGGGTCGACGATCGCCGACGTGATGTTCAGTGAGCCGACCAACGTGGATCCCTCCTGCAAACGGCAAGGCCCGCCATCTCACGAGGAGACGACGGGCCTCGCGAAATTGACTAGCCGACCTTGATGCGGCTGAGGTCCTCCTCCGGGACAACCACTGCCTCACCAATGCGCTCGCCGGAGGCGACGTCGAACAGGTGGATGTGGCCTTCCTTGGGCGTGAGGAACACCTTGTCGCCGGCGACCGGGTGGTTGCGACCGTCGACACGAACGCAGAGGTCAACGCGCTGGCCGTCAACTTCGGCGTGGCCGAAGAGGTTGCCGTCTGCTCCGAGCTCCTCGATCACGTCCACCTCGACCGGAAGGCCGTTTCCGGATGACGCGAGCGTGACATCCTCTGGGCGGATGCCGACCGTGACGCTCTTGCCGTTGATCTTGCTCATCGTGTCGCGGTCAACCTTGACGACGTGCGAGCCGAACTTGACGCCATCAGCGGTGAAGTCGGACTGGAAGAGGTTCATGGCTGGGCTGCCGATGAAGCCTGCAACGAACACGTTCTTCGGGTTTTCGTACAGGTCGCGCGGCGTACCGATCTGCTGCAGAACGCCATCCTTCAGCACGGCGATGCGGTCACCCATGGTGAGCGCCTCCGTCTGGTCGTGCGTGACGTAGACGGTCGTAACGCCGAGGCGGCGCTGCAGCGACGCGATCTGCGTACGGGTCTGAACGCGCAGCTTGGCGTCGAGGTTCGACAGCGGCTCGTCCATGAGGAAGACCTGGGGCTGGCGAACGATTGCACGGCCCATTGCGACGCGCTGACGCTGGCCACCGGAGAGCGCCTTCGGCTTGCGGCCGAGGTAGGGCTCGAGGTCGAGCAGCTTGGCGGCCTCGAGAACACGTGCGGCACGCTCATCCTTGTTGACGCCAGCGATCTTGAGCGCGAAGCCCATGTTCTCGGCGACAGTCATGTGCGGGTACAGCGCGTAGTTCTGGAAGACCATGGCGATGTCGCGGTCCTTCGGCGGAACGTCGGTGACGTTGCGATCGCCGATGAAGACGTTGCCGTCGTTGATCTCTTCGAGACCCGCGAGCATGCGGAGGGTCGTCGACTTGCCGCAGCCGGATGGGCCGACGAGGACCAGGAATTCGCCATCCTCGACCTTGATGTCGATGGCGTCTACCGCTGGCCTGGTCGAGCCTGGGTAGATTCGGGTTGCTTTGTCAAAAGTGACAGATGCCATGGTTGTAGTACTCCTTCACCGGCGGTACGTGCCGGACGATCCTTTGTGAATGGAAATCGGTGCAACACTGCACCGAGGCTCATTATGTCACGCGAACTAGGGGTACATGTTTGAGGGTGCTGGCAGGCGTTGTCCAGCCGTCTGCATTATTCTCGGGCGGGGCCTCTACTATCTTGAAGGCACGGTTTGTATCCACCACCCGAGTGAGGTCTGATGTCATACAGCGGAGCGGGCAATCGCGCCAGCAAGAATGAGCGTCGCAACGCAGCGCGTGAAAAGGCGCGCGCGATGCGGGAGCAGCAGCGCAAGCGTGAGCGGCGCAACAGGTGGTTCATTCAGGGCGGTATCGCTGTCGTTGTCATCGCTGCCGCGGTCATCGTCTCCCTCGTGCTGTGGAGCAGCCGCACGACTCCCTCGGCCGGCCCGGTCAACATGCAAAGCGATGGGATCCTCCTCGCCAAGGACGCCAAGGCCGTGCCCACCCCGGCAATCCCGGCGGGCGGCCAGCCCGTTCCGACGGTTCGCGACAAGAAGTCGAGTGTCGTCAGCATCCGCATCTATCTCGACTACTTCTGCCCGGTCTGCAACGAGTTCGAGACCGCAAACTACGACCAGCTGACCAGCTGGATGAAGTCGGGCGCGGCGACCGTCGAAATTCATCCGGTTTCGTTCCTCGACCGCTCGTCCGAGGGCACGCGATACTCGTCGCGCGCTGCAAACGCTGCCGGTTGTGTCGCAACCTTTGCTCCAGATGACTACTGGGCCTGGACGCACGAGATGTACCTGAAGCAGCCGAAAGAGCTCACCCCCGGTCTGACGAACGCACAGATCATCGGTGTCATGAAGTCGGCTGGTGTGCACAATCTCTCGAAGATCACGACTTGCGTTAACGACGAGAGATACAAGTCGTGGGTAACGGATGCCACGCAGAGAGCGGTCGATGGGCCGCTGCCCGACTCGAATGTCAAAACCGTGAGCGGAACACCGACGGTCATCGTCGATGGTCAGTCGTTCCCGATCACCGACCAGAGCGTCTCGAGCGCGGCGGCCTTCGCCACGTTTGTCGAGCAGGCCGCGGCCGCTTCCGCAACGACTACGACCCCGACGCCAACGCCGAGTCCAATTCCGACCAAGTAGCGGGTTGGGTCGCGGTCGCCGCCGCGCACGAATGTCGTATGCCTGTCGCATGATGTCGCCGTACGACTGAAGTGAAAGGCAGCGCCATGGCTGACATCCTGTTTTTCCATCATGCGCAGGGACTCACACCGGGAGTTCTCTCGTTTGCGGATCGGTTACGCAGCGCGGGTCACACCGTCATAACCCCGGATCTCTACGACGGCAGAACCTTTGGTTCCCTCGATGAGGGAGTTGCTTACGCCGACGAACTCGGCGCCGAAAAAGTGATCGCGGCGGGAGTCGCGGCGGCAGAAGTCGCGCCGCCGACGGCGTTCTACTTCGGCATGTCGCTCGGTTCTATGCCCGCGCAGAAGCTCGCGCAGACGAGGCCTGGCGCGAGCGGCGCAGTTCTCATGCATGGTGGCATTCCACCGGAGTGGTTCGATTCGCCGTGGCCGGCGACGGTTCCCGTGCAGATTCACCAGACGGAGTTTGATCCGTGGGCGGACGAGCAGGGGCCGAGGCAGCTGGTTGCAGCGTCGAACGAAGGCAAGCTTTACACCTACGCCGGGTTCGGTCACTTGATAGCGGATGACAGTCTGCCCGAGTTCGAGCCGGAAAGCGCCGCGCTCATCGAGCAGCGCGCGCTCGATTTCGTGGCGAAGTTCAGCGGCTAGAAGTTGGCCAGCTGATACCGCACGGCTGCTGGGGTGATTGGGCGGTCGGCCGGTAGCTGCAGGAGCGCGTCGATTGTCGCGGCATCCAGCCCGTTGGCGATGGCAAACGCGACGATGTCATTGCGCGTCGTCGGGTAGCGCGCCTCGATCAGAACCAGCAACGGATCCGGTGTGTCGAGAGACGACGGGCGCGGCGCAACAACCCGTCGATCTTGGACGGTATCAAGGCTGTCGTTGACCTTCTCGGCCCACAAATGGGCTTGGTGGAGGAGCGACCCGAACGGTTTCGAGAAGTCCATATTTCGATGGTACGAGCGTTGGCGGCAGTTTGTCCTCGAGCCAGGTAACAGTTCGATCGCATCGCGCTGAGAGTTCATACAGGGTGTTCACACGGGGGCTCTAAGCTGCGCTTGTGACTGCCACATCTGCGCTTGCTCGACGATTAGGTTTGGGCGACGCCGTCTTCATTGGACTCGGCTCGATGATCGGTGCGGGTGTGTTCTCGGCGTTCACTCCCGCGGCACAAGCGGCGGGTGCCGGGCTCCTCGTTGGCCTCGTGGTGGCGGCGTTCGTGGCCTTTTGCAACGCGACGTCGTCCGCGCAGCTCGCGGCCGTCTACCCGACCTCAGGTGGCACGTATGTGTACGGCCGTGAAGAGCTTGGCAACTGGTGGGGGTTTCTCGCCGGGTGGAGTTTCGTCATCGGAAAGACGGCGAGCTGCGCTGCGATGGCGTTGACTTTTGCCGCATACGCCGTGCCGCCGGAGTGGGAGCGACCGGTCGCGGCGCTCGCCGTCGTCGCCTTGACCGCGGTGAACTACCTCGGAGTGACTCGCACGGCGACCGTTGCCAGAGTGGTCGTCGTCATAGCGCTGGTCGGCTTGGCGGTCGCGTTGTTCGCGGGGGTCTCAACCGGGATGCCGGCGCTCCCGAGCGTTTTCGGTGGGTCACTGTTCAGCGGAGGCGCCTACGGAATCCTTCAGGCTGCCGGCCTGCTGTTCTTCGCCTTTGCGGGTTACGCACGCGTCGCGACAATGGGTGAGGAAGTGCGCGATCCGGCGCGCACGATCCCGCTGGCTATCACGATCGCCCTCGGACTGACCGTACTGATCTACGTCGTCGTCGCAGTCGTCGAGCTTGGCACTTTGGGCGCGAGCGGTGTCGCGGCGACTCCGACGCCCCTCGAGGCCGTTGTTCGGCTAAGCGGTTGGGACTGGGCTTTGATCGTTCTGCGGGTCGGCGCGGCAGCCGCTGCACTCGGAGCACTCCTCGGGCTCATCGCGGGCGTTGGTCGCACGTCACTCGCGATGGCACGGGAGGGGGATCTGCCGCGATGGCTGGGGGTCGTGCATCCGAAATTCAAAGTTCCGCACCGCGCCGAGCTCGTGCTCGGATTGGTTGTCGTGGTGTTGGTTCTCACGGTCGACTTGCGCGGAGCGATCGGTTTCTCGTCGTTCGGAGTCTTGCTGTACTACTTCGTTGCGAACTCGGCTGCTTTTCGCCAGGCCTCCGCGGTGCGCAGATACCCTCGCGTGATTCAGGTGCTGGGCGCTGTGGGCTGTCTGGCGCTGGTCGTGACGTTACCCGTCGCCGCGATCGTGGTGGGTGTGGCGGTGCTTGCCATTGGTGTGATTTACCGCCTGACGCGCCTTGCCATCGAGCGTCGTCGCGTCAGCCCACCGGCTCCGCGTCCATAGCCGGCGCAGAGCGGCCGATTCTGCGTACCGAAAGCACGATGACCAGGATCAAGATCGCGGCAAGGAACAGGATGCTCGTGCTTGTGGTTCCGAGCCCAAGGCCACCGTCGTGGGCGCTCTGCGAGAGCAGGTCGCCGGTGGACGCACCCAGTGGGCGAGACAAGACGTAGGCAATCCAGAAGGCTACGACGGCGTTCAGCTTGAACACGAAGTAGGCAACGGCCACGAGCGCGATCGCCCCAGCAAAGACTCCGAGCGTGAGCAGGTAGCCGAGATTCAGGCTCTCGGCAAGCAGGTCGCCAGCTGACGTGCCAAGCGCGAAGGTGAACAGCACCGCGAGCCAGTAGAACGCCTCGCGTCGCGACGTGTAGATGGAGTGGATCGACAAGGTCTTCTCGACGCGGAACCAGGCCACGAACGTTGCGGCGAGCCCTACGGCGAACGCGACCGTTGTGACCCACAGGGGTACGCCGAGATTGTCGACGAGGTTATCGCTCACGAGCGTGCCAACAATGCTGATGAGCACGACGGCGAGCCAATAAACCGCGGGAACATAGCGACGAAGCCTGAACTGGATCACGAGCACGCCCGCGAGGATGACCGCCATGAAGAGCCCGGTCCACGCCTCACCGAGATTCAGGTTCACACCCAGGAAGTCTGCTGCGGTTTCGCCCACCGTGGTCGCGAGTACTTTGATGACCCAAAAGATCACCGTCACCTCGGGAACTTTGCTCAGCAGGCCGCGCGGATTCGAAAGGGGAGTGAAGGAGGTCAGGTTCGTCATGGGGCCAAATGTCCCGGAGATTCCTGACCAACCACCCTGTGAATCGGTCTCAGATACGATCGCGGGCTGAACGTCCGTACAGGATTATTGGCCGGTGCCCTGCTCGACGGCGATCTTCAGTCGCCGAAGGAAGAAGGTTGTGCCTCCCCGGCGCTCACCACGCTCCGCGCTGCCGTCTCCAGGCACGTCGAAGAACTGGTACTGGTCCGTGTAGTCGACTCGCGTTCCGGAATCGTCCGGCCGCAACTCGATGGTTGTGAGTCCAACGAACCTCAGCACTTCGTTCAGGCGGAACTCGTAGGCATAGGTGATTCTGCGATCCTCGACCAGGTCGATGAAGCGCGATCGGTGCTCGAGGCGTTCCTCGTGATCGACGTTGTGGAAGGTGCTCGTCGCGACCTCCGAGCCGCCGATGCGGAAGTCGAGCTCGTGAGTGCGGCTGGCGTGCGGGCCAGGCAGGTTGAACCAGCGATCGCGAAAGTCGAGTTCCGCAAATGCAGACCAGATCACACTGGAGGACGCGTCAACGTTGATGTGCTGAACCTCCGTTCCGTGCAGGAGGGGGAGGCCAACATCCGTCATTCGACCAGCCTAGGGCGGAGTCGGCGCCCCTTATGGAGCAGCGATTCCGCTGTTTGGTTCGGTGGGGCGCGTTTCTCGACGTGCGACGCGGCGAATGACCAGAATGCCTGCTGCAACACCCAGAATAGCGACGATGACGGTGACCACCGGCGGCAGGTGCAGGTCGATGGCGGTGACGATGCAGAATCCGTCGAAGAGTGAGATCAGCACGAAGCCAACGTGGCCCGCGAACTTTTTGCGCCAATCCTCGTCTTGTCGAACAAGGGTCTGCCGCGATCGCTCGGTGCGCCAAAGGAGGTAGATGGCGAGAAGGCAGAGCACTCCGAACGCAATTCGATTCGTGAGGATGAGGTCGGTCCAGTCGACCAAGACGACGGAGATGAGCAGCAGCATCGCGACCCACACGGCGGCGTAGTAGATCCAGAATCGCACCGATCGAACGGATGTCGGCAGCCGAACCATCAGCGCGCACCCGACGCCGAACGCCAGCGTCGCGCACGTGGCGTGAAGCACGATCAGTAACGTATGCGCCATCCCTGGCCAATCCTGCCACTCAGCCTTCTCTCACGACATCCCCCGGCGACTTGTCGGTGCGCCATCCACGCCACGAGGGTTGGCGCAGCCGGTCGGCCGACGTCCACTCGGCGAACTCGACCTCACCGACGAGGGTGGGTTTGACCCAGTGGGCGTCTCGCGCGTCGGCAGACGGCACGTCGTAGAGCGGGCTCGTCTTACGCGACATCCGCGACAATTGCCCGGTCAGTTCGTCGAGGTCTCGGTCACTGAATCCCGTGCCGACGCGCCCGACGTAACGCAGACCGGATGGCGTCGGAATGCCGAGGAGCAGCGAGCCGACGGTATTTTCGCGCCGACCGTTTCCCGGGCGCCAGCCAGCGACGATGACCTCCTGCGTTTTGTGGTGCTTGATTTTGATCCAGGCTCGGGAACGCCGTCCGCTCGCATAGGTACTGTCTCGACGCTTGGCCATCACCCCTTCCAGGTGCAGCTGCCGACTGGACTCGAATGCCGCGGCGAGGTCGCCCTCGAAGGCGGGCGGCACGTGGATGTGTCCGCTGGACTGAACCCGCCGCGCGAGGAGCGCCCTTCGTTCGTCGTAGGTTTCTGCTGTGACATCCTTTCCCTCGGATTCGAGGATGTCGAAAATCAGGTACTGCACTGGCACCCGTCGCGCAGCGGGCTCGACATCCGACTTCTTGGTCAGCTTCATGCGCTGTTGCAGCAGCCCGAAGTCGGGCCTTCCGGCCTCGTCGAGCGCAACGATCTCCCCGTCGAGTACAGCCTCGCCGTCCACAAGCGAGCCCACTTCGGCGAGCTCCGGATACGTCACGGTTGCGTCAATTCCGTTGCGCGTGACGAAGTGTGCCGCGCCGTTCGCCACGGTCGCGATGGCGCGAATGCCATCCCACTTCATTTCGAAGGCCCAGTCGTCTTCGGACTCGTCGATGTCGCTCGCATCGCCTAGCGTCGCGAGCATCGCCTTCACGGCTGGTCTTTCATCAGGTGGATGAGCCAGTTCTGGTCGGCTTTTCCTTCACCGCCGGTATGGATGAGCGCGTACTTGTGCGTGCCATGCTTCTCGCCATGCAAGGTGGCGATGACCTCTTTGCCCTCCCGCCACTTCTCGAGTTCGTAGGTACCGGCATCCCAGATGTCGACGTGGCCTCCGCCGTATTCGTCCTTCGGAATGTCACCTTCGAACGTTCCATACTCGAGTGGGTGATCCTCCGTCTGAACCGCGAGGTGATTCTTCTTGACGTCGGTTGGCACGCCCCTCGGCAGCGCCCAACTGACGAGCACTCCGTCGTGTTCGAGCCGAAAATCCCAGTGCAGGCGGGATGCGTGGTGCTCCTGAATGACGAAGGAATGTCCATCACTGCTTGCAGCCCGGCCGGCCGGCACCGGTTCCGGTGTCTTCGACGCGTCCCGTTTGCTGCGATATTTCTCGAGCCGATCTTTCGCGGCGGGCGTGCTGATGAACGTCGCCATGTGCTCCGGTGTTGGTTCGAGCTGCTTCTCGGGCGAGTGAGCAAGCTCCCCGAGAGGGTCGGGCTTCGTCTTCACTCGTTTCATGACTTGTTCGAAGTCGAGCTGCGCGAGCGAAGCTGATGCGAGTTCGCGCCAGGTCCTCGGTGCAGCAACCGTGGGGCGCATTCTTCCGCGAAGCGAATAGGGCGCGACAGTGGTCTTGTTGCCGTTGTTCTGGCTCCAGTCCACCAGTACCTTGCCCTCGCGCAGGGATTTCTTCATGTCGCTGACAATCAGGTCGGGATGGTCCGCCTCCAGTGATCGCGCGAGCTCGTGCGCAAAGGCGGCGACCTGGTCACTGTTCTGCTTTCCGTCGAGCGCCGCGTAAAGGTGGATGCCCTTTGACCCGCTGGTCACCGGCAGCGGATCGAGGCCCATGCCCTTCAGGATGTCTCGCGCGAGCCGCGCAACCTCAGCGCAGTCGGTGAGGTCCATGCCCGGCCCGGGATCGAGGTCGAGCACGAATCGGTCGGGATTGTGCTGCACCCCGGTGCGCCCAAACTGCCACTGCGGCACGTGAATTTCGAGTGCAGCGATCTGCGCGAGCCAGGTGAGCGTTGCGAGGTCGTTGACGAGCGGGTACTCATTCGCATGGTCTTTGTGCTCGATCCTGCGGCGCCTGACCCAACTGGGAGTGGTGTCGTCCAGGTTCTTCTGGAAGAACATCATCCCGGGCTTCGTCTCGGTGCCCACCCCGTTCACCCAGCGCTTGCGCGTCGCCGCGCGGTCGCGCACGTGCGGAATCATGTACGGCGCCACCGCCGCGTAGTAGGCGAAGATGTCGGCCTTCGTCGTGCCGGTGGCCGGGTACATCACCTTGTCGAGATTGGTGAGTTTGAGGCGGTGCCCATCGATGCTGACGGTCTGGTCGTCGCTCTTCTTCGTCGCCATAGCTCTATGGTTTCCGCTGATTGCCCGGTTGACCAGCCCTTGACGTCCTCGCGTCGGAGTGGCTCCATTGAACCATGCGATCAATCTGGAAGGGCGCGATCACGTTCGGTCTCGTGAACGTGCCGGTTAAGGTCTACAGCGCGACCGAGGACCACGACGTCGCACTTCATCAGGTGCATGACAAGGACGGCGGTCGCATCAAGTACCAGCGACGATGCGAAATCTGCGGGCGCATCGTCGAGTACGAGCACATCGACAAGGCATATGACGATGGCGACCGCACCGTCATCCTGACCGATGAAGACCTGAAAAGCCTGCCGGAGGAGCGCAGTCGCGAGATAGACGTCGTCGAGTTTGTGCCGAGCGATCAACTGGACCCGATCATGTTCGACCGCAGCTACTACCTCGAGCCCGATTCGAAGTCGCCGAAATCGTACGTGCTATTGCGGAAGACCCTCGAGGAAACCGACCGCACTGCGATCGTGCACTTCGCACTTCGCCAGAAGACGCGTCTGGGTGCGCTTCGCACGCACGGCAAGGCCCTGATGCTGCAATCGCTGCTCTGGGACGACGAGGTGCGCGAGGCCGATTTCCCCAGTCTGAAGGAGCAGGTACGGGTGACGGACGCCGAACTCAAGATGAGCGCGCAATTAGTGGACTCCTACGCGACCGACTTCTCACCAGAGAAGTTCACCGACGACTACCAGGCGCAGCTGCGTCAGCTCATCGAGGCCAAGCTCGAGAAGGGGGATGACATGTCAACAGAGGAGACATTCGGCGAGGAGCCGGCAGAATCCGGCGGAGGCGAGGTCCTCGACCTGATGGAGGCGCTCAAGCGCAGCGTTGAGGCGAGCCGTAAGTCACGACCCGCCTCGTCGGCCACGAAGTCGAGAGCGCCTGCCTCGCGCAAGAAGGCGGTCAGGAGTTCCTGATCTTGCTGATCAGCTTGGCCTTCGGCAGTCCCGAATAGCCTTTCAGCCCCAGTTCCTTCGCGCGCTTGCGCAACTCGGGCACGGTCCAGTCGTCGTACGAGCCGGATTCGCCACCCTTACCACTCACGGCCTTCTGCCCTCGAGCCGCCACTGCGTTCGAGATGCGCGCGGCCTTCTCCTTGGAGTTGCCATCCTTGCGGAGGTCTTCGTACAGCTTTGGCTTCTTGAGCGATGCGGTGCGGTTGTTCGGCATTTTCTTCTCCTTCCCTGCGACCACCGGAAGGAGATTCCTAGGCCGCTGAGCCGATGGTGGTGCTGGCGATCCGTTCGCCCGCAGCGATGAGTTTGTCGCTGGCAGCAACCTCCTGGTCGTAGTTCTCTTTGAGGAGCGCGCCAATTTCGGCCGCGCCGCTGGCCTTCGCAGCAGTCATGAGCGTCTCGTAGACCGCCATTTCGTAGCGCTCGGTCTCAAGCCCTCCGCTGACCAAAACAACGTCAACGATGCTCTCGTCGGTCTTGGCCGCCGTCGACTTGCCTTCCTTTGCGAGGCCCTTTGTCGTCGGCGATGGTGACTCATTGACGTTCTCTCCCAGCAGCTTGAAGCACTGCTCCAGGTTGCTGATTTGGTGACGTGTCTCCTCGGCATGCGCGCGGAAGAGCTCCTTCAACTCCTGACGAGTTGTCGTCTCCTCGAGCGTGCCAAGCATTTCGAGCGAGTCCTGCTCCATCGTGAGGGCGGACCCCAGCTTGTAGCTGAAAAGCTCCTGCGGGGTGTTCAGGTGTTCGAACATTGTTGTGCTCCTTCGACGTTGTCTGATGTGTTGCTTCCAGCCCAGTTCGTTCGGGGATTTGCGACAAGTGCTTTCGTTGCGGTGGATGCCGACGTAGCATTTGCGCACCACGGGCGAGCTGGCTTCCGGAGGCGACCAGGTCGTTAACCGCCGAGTCCCGCGACGATGTTGACCGCGGCCGCGAGTATGACCGCGCCGAACAGGTACGACAGCAGCGCGTGCTTGAGCGCCGTCACACGGATGACGCTCGACTGGAGGTCTGTGTCTGAGACCTGAAAGGTCGCGCCGATCGTGAAGGCGACATACGCGAAGTCGAGATAGCGCGGATCCTCCTTCTGCTTGAAATCGATCGGCTTTTGCGGATCTGCGTAATACAGCACCGCGTAGCGAAGGGTGTACAACGTGTGCACCAGCCCCCAAGACAGGGCAAGACTGGCGACTCCGATGATCGCAAGCGCAAACTTGGTGCCCCCGGTCGAGGACTGGGCCTGTGTAAGCAGGAAGAAACTGGACAGCTATGCCGCCGCCGGCGTGCAGGCAGCACTGGCGGAGCAAGTGGCACTCCAACGCGTCGACCAAGCATCGGCGGTTGTGCAGCCCGAAAACATCGCGCATCTGTGGGTCGAGCAAGAGTACGACGAGCTTGAGGCCGAACAAGCGCCGCTCTGGACAGCCTCGGGCCTGGTAGAGGCTCGCTCCGCGGCGGTGCACTGCAGCGAACTTGCCCCTGCCGCTTCCGTCGCAGAACACCTGCTGACGGGTCACAGCGCAGTGATCGATTCGGCTGCAACGCGAGTCGCGGACACAACGGAAGCGCTCGCTCCGTTTCGACACCGTCCGCCCAACACCAAGCTGTTCCACTACGCCGCGAAGAGCGGGTTCTTGCTGGGTGACATCGCGGGGATCAGCACCGCTGCCATTTGGGGCGGCGAGATCGTCGTGATTGCGATCGTCATGTCCGTCAGTGCGGCAGTCGCAACCGTCGTGGCCGGACTTACCGGGTCGCAGATCCGCGATTTGCGATCAGCACGACGACGAGCGCGTGACGTTGGATCCTTGACCGAGAAGCAGGTGCCGTTCCAGCACCTATTCGCTGCGGTGGATCACGGCGTTGGCATCGTGCGCGGCATGATCGGTGTCTCAATTTCCGTCGCAATCCTGATTGGCGTCGCCATCTACGCGCTGCGATTCAGCATCCAAGGTCCGTTGGTCGGAGTGGTGTACGGCTGCATCGCGGTCGCAATTGCTGCGGCCTCATTCATCGAGTCCTACATGTACGCGGACGAGATTGCCGATCAGATTGAGAACGCCAACCACGACTACGAGAAGACCGTCGCCCGGCATCAGGAACTTGCGCACGACAAATCGTGGCAGCGCCACCGAGCGTCCGCCGCAGAGGCGGGTTCGATCATCGCGGAACACGTTGAGCGCGGGAACGCAGCAAAGTATCGGGTCCGCTCAATGAAGTGGGGCATTCTGCGCCGAAACCCAGGCATAGCCGGGCACGGACCAGGTGCAGGTTCATCCGTTGTGGGTCGCGCTCCACGAAAGGGAGGCATGAGCAAGTGAGCATCCGACTACAGCCAGCAGCTCTCCAGCCTGGCGGGCTCTCGCCGATCGCCGTCCTCGATCCGGACCCCGGCAGGACCGAGTGGGCTGACCTGGGTTGGCCCGGACTCGACCCGAGCCGGCCTTGCCTCGATATCTTCGACTTCGACCACTCGGGGTCGGTCAATTCGTCAGGCGGTACTGATCCGATCGGCAACCGGTTCCGCGAAGTCGAGCACGCCCTCGAGGCGGTGGCTGCGTGGTGCGTGAGTGCACGACCAAAGGCCGCGATCATCCACTTCGACCAACCCAGCGTCGGGAATACACCCGTGGTGCCACTGCACTCGAACCGATCACTCCGGAGCCTGAAGGTCGCGCTGCGCGTTCCGTCAGACGCACTCGGCAGCAGTGACCTTGGGCCATCGCTCGACGAAGCCGAACGCATCGCCGCGGCTCATCCTGACCACGACGTGCGGTTCACCATCCTCTCCGACTTCGAGCTCACCGATCTGGACTCCAGCGCGGTGTTCGCGCGGCTCGCCGGATTCCCGGGCAAGATCCATGCCGTCGTGTTGAACGCTGAGCCACCGAATGACTTGAGCGGCGAGAACATCACGATCACGCGGGTCCAGTATGAGGATCCACCTGGCGCGCTGGCCGCCGCAATTCATCGCTCCCTGACCGCGACTAGGCGCGGCCGACGCCTGTCGGCAGTCCACGCAGACCGCACGCGACCATCGATCCCTCCGCTGTCCCCCGGCTTCGAAACCGCGAGGGGGTCGCGCTCATGACGACATTCCAGAAGCCTTCGAATCAGACAGTCGTTGTGAATTTCACGACGACGAACCGTCCGCACAGAAAGCGGCAAACCGACGCACGCTGCATCCCCGATAGCGGTCCGTCGAATCGGTCGGCACGTCGTTCGGCGTCCCGGCCGGACGGACGGTTGCAACCGTCCGCGAGCTGGCCCATAACCAGACCTCTGACGCGCAGAACTCTCGCGACGGCAGAGGAGGAGGGACGCATCGCAAGCAATCACATCAAGAAGCCGGATACGCCGAAACGATTCCGGGTCATCTACGCGGACCCACCATGGACCCAGGGGCAGACCGGCGCGCGTCGTGGAGCGATCAGCAAATACGACCTGATGAGCGTCGAGCAGATCAAGGCCATGCCAGTTGCTGATCTCGTCGCGGACGACGCGACTCTTCTGCTCTGGACGACGTCAAATGCACTTCCCGCAGCCCTAGAGGTTGTGGCTGCTTGGGGGTTCGCCTATAAGACGACCCTCGTTTGGGACAAGTACTACATGGGCCTCGGCAATTATTTCCGCGGCAGCCACGAAATTCTCCTCCACGGGGTCCGCGGCAAGGCCCCGTTTGCATTCCATTCTC
>DASXNG010000084.1:0-20335 GCA_036495225.1 Galbitalea sp. | reverse complement strand
GCTCGGCGTGGCCATTCTGCTGCTGTTCCTGGCACCGGTCGTACTATTCGGGATTTCATCGAATTGGACGTTTCAGCCTTCCAGGGAGGGCGGTCGGTACCTGAGTCGGTGGAATTGGGGTACCTGCGCGATCGAGATCGTCTGCGCATTGACCGTTGTCGTGTTCGGTGTCGCCTCGCAGCCCTGGATTTGGCTACCGATTTCGAGCGTCGCGATGGGAGCGGCGTTTACCGCCATCGCAGTCCTTTTGGGGAGGGCGTTGCGCTCCGTGCCGATCGGCCCTGCGGTCGAGACATCGAGCGAAATCGTGCTTGGGCCGTGGAGTCCTGCCCGCACAAAACGAGGCCTCCGCGGGCCGTTGATTGTGATCGGCGCGTGTTTCGTCGCCACCGGTGTGGCTGTACTCGCACTTCATCCGTGGAGTGCACCTGGTTCGGGCCACTTCGTTCGGGCGTACGCCAGCTTTGCGACCGCGGGTGCGCTGCCATTTGGATTCTTCGTGGGAACCTTTGTTTGCGCTATCTGGTCGATCCCGTTGGCTTCGCGAATGAGAAAGGTCGTGCCGCGCAGCTTCACGTCGACAAAGCGAATCGGGCGTGCGGTGGCTCGTGGCGACGCAACCGAACTAAGTGAAGCGGAACTCGAAGTCGCACGGCGATTCGCCGCGGAATCGGTACTGGCGCAGCCGTGGGTATTCGCTCAATACTCCTTGCTCTTCCTGGGCGTCATTGGTGAGCAGGTCAGCTATCTCTTCTTTCCGATCGTGTTCTTCGGGCCGTGGCTGATCGGGTTGCTCGTGCTCATCTACATTCCATTGCTTGTGCTGATCGCGTTACGTACCCGGCGCGCTAGGCGATTCCTCGAAGCGAACGGAGAGCCAACTCCGTCGCCCGAACTAGTTCCCACTACATGACGCGACGCTGATGCCCGCCGGATGTTAGTTGGGCACGCGTCGGACTCTCGTCGCGGCGGGAGATAGTGTCCCGCGGCGGGAGTGGCAACTCCCTCCGCCGGGCAGTTTCCCCCGCCGGCGGGTGCAGTTTCTCCCGCCGCGACGAGCACCGCGCGGAGCTCCCCGCCACGTAACACGACGCAATCTCCCTGCCGCGAGGCACCGCCGCGAATTAGTCTCGCTACACCATGACCAACCTCGCCACAGCCGCCACCCTCGCCGGGGAACGAGCCGCAATCGCTCCGCACAATGGACTTGCGCCGGTCCTGACATCCGCCGTCGACCTGATCGGAAACACACCGCTGGTCGAACTGACGCACCTCACGGACGGCTTCGGTCCGCGCGTGTTTGCGAAGTTGGAGGGCCGCAATCCGGGTGGTTCGGCGAAGGATCGCATCGCGCTCAGCATGATCCGCACGGCCGAGGCGAGCGGCGAACTGGCGCCGGGCGCGACGATCGTCGAGTCCAGTTCTGGCAACACCGGCATCGGTCTCGCGCTCGTTGGACGTTTGACGGGACATCCGGTCATCATCATCCACAGCGGGTTCATCTCGAGCGAGAAGAAGACGGTGCTGCAGGCGTACGGCGCGCAGCTGGTCGAGGCCGACTGGGAGGCCGGACCGGATGATCCCAACAACGCCCGCAAGGTCGCAGACCGCATCGCGGCTGAGACGCCGGGCGCCTGGCGCTCATCCCAGTATGAGAACGCCGCGAACCCCCACGCGCACTACACGACCACCGGCCCTGAGATCTGGCAGCAGACCGGTGGCGCCGTCACCCATTTCGTCGCGGGCATCGGCACCGGCGGCACCATCACGGGCGCCGGCCGATACCTGAAGGATGTCAGCGAAGGCCGAGTGCAGGTCGTCGGAGCGGACCCGGTGGGCTCGACCTACAGCGGCAGCGATCCGTCGACCATCGTCGTCGACGGCGTTGGCACACGCTGGCCCGAGCCGAACTGGCCGGGCATCTTCGACAAGTCCGTGACCGACGACATCCGAGTGATCCCCGACGAGCGCGTGTACGAGACCGTGCGGCGTCTCGCGATGGAGGAGGGGCTCCTGCTCGGCCCATCCTCGGGTCTCGCGATTGCTACGGCTCTGGATGTCGCGGCAGAAGGTGAACCCGGCGACGTGGTCGTCGTGATTGCACCAGACGGCGGCAACAACTACCTGAGCAAGGCCTTCAACAACGAGTGGCTGGCATCCGCCGGCATGAACGCCGATGGTTTCGCGGACGGATCGTCCGACTGATGTCCCTGCAGCACTTCGGCTGGTTTCTCGGGGCCGGCTTCGGCGTTCAGGGTTGGGGAGACCCGACCTACGGCATCGGCTACGACTGGAAAAAGCCGCGCGTCTACCAGGACGCCGTTGCCCGGTTCGAGGCATCCGGCTTTGACCTGTTCATCATCGAGGACGGCGTAACGGTGCCGGACACCTACGGCGGAACGGCGGAGGTCAACCTCGCCAACGCGCGCTTCGTGCCCAAGCACGACCCGCTGCCGCTCGTGCCGTACCTGCTCGCGGCGACATCCAAGCTCGGCATCGTTCCAACGCTGAGCGCATCCTTCTACGAACCATTCACCGCGGCGCGGCTCCTCGCGACCCTGCAGCACTTCGCCGACGGGCGACTCGGCTTCAACGTTGTGACGAGCGGCAGCGACATCGCCGCTCAGAACTACGGACTCGACAAGCAGATCGACCATGACCTGCGCTACGACCGCGCCCAGGAATGGGTGGACGTCGTGCGCGCCCTGTGGCGCAGCTGGGACGCGGATGCGATCGTCGAAGACTCCGAACGCGGAGTGTTCGCCGACTTCACCAAGGTGCGCACCATCGACCACGACGGGCAGTTCTTCACGGTTCGGGGTCCGCTCAACACCGCGCCGCTCGCCTCCGAGCCGGTCATGGTTCAGGCCGGGGCATCCGGCAAGGGACAGGACTTCGCCGGACGCAACTCCGACGTGATTCTTCAGCTGGCGTCGACGCCAGAGCGGATGAAGTCCTACCGCGAGTCCGTGCGTACCGTCGCGGCATCCTTCGGTCGCAACCCGGATGAGATCAAGGTTCTGTTCGTCGTTCAGCCCATCGTGACAGCCAACGCCGAGGAGTCTGCGTCGGTACGCGCCCACCGCGCCGAACTGACGCAGTCCGCGATCGACGAGGCTCTGCAGAGCATCTCTTATCTGTCCGGAGTCGATTTCAAGAAGTTCGAACTGGATGCTCCGCTGCCCGAGCTCACCACCAACAGCAACCAGGGAACGCTCGACAACTTCGTGAAGTCAGCGCCAGCCGGGTCGACGCTGCGCGAGATCCTGCAGGTGCGCGCGAACAAGGATGGGCTCGCCGTCATCGGTACTGCCGACGAGATCGCCGCTCACCTTGGCTCGCTCGCGGACGAGGTCGGCGGCGACGGGTTCCTGTTCACGGGGCAGGTACATCCGGCGAACGTGCATCGCACGCTCGACCCGCTCGTTCCAGCGCTTCGTCGCGCCGGACTGTTGCGCACTGAGCTTGGTGACGGCGGGCTGCGGCAGAACCTGTTGGACTTCTAGAGATATGGGCATCCTGTCGCGCGCCGAGATCGAGCTGGCGGATGTCGTGGCCGTCGCCAGGCGGGGCGAACGCTTAAAGCTCGCGAGCGTGGTGTCGCGCGACCTGGCTGACTCTCGGGCGGTCGTCGAGGCGGTGCTCGCGGCCGGAAAGCCGGTCTATGGTCTCAACACCGAGCTCGGGGCAGGGCGCGACATCGTCGTGTCGAACGACCGCATCGAGGAATTTCAGCGTCGGACCATTCGCAACTCCAGCGGTGGGATCGGCTCGCCTTTGGCTTTCGACCAGGCGCGGGCGGTCATCTACGCTCGGCTCGTCGGCTTCACGCGCGGGGGAGCGGGTGTCACGCCCGCGCTCGCCAACGCGTACCTCGAGCTGCTGAATCGCGATGTCTACCCGTGGATTCCGCGCACCGGCTCGGTCGGCGCCGCTGACCTCACTCAACTGGCTGCCGTCGCAGCCGTCGTGACGGGTGGAGGCCGTGCTTTTCTAGGGGACGCGATCGTTCCGGGCGCCGACGCGTTGGCAGCTGTCGCGCTTGCTCCGGTCGTACTTCAGGCGCACGAGGCCCTGGCCGCACTCAGCGGCAACTCGTACAGCGTCGGCGTCGGTGCGCTCGTCGTCTCGGATCTGGCAACGATCGTCAACGCGGCCGACCGCGTCGTCGCGCTGTCGCTGGCGGCGATCGGCGGCAACCCGTCCCCGTTCAGCGCGGAGATCCAGTCCGCTCACCGTTCGGTTGGGCAGCAGGCATCCGCGGCGAGAGTGCGCGCGCTGCTCCCCACGTTGGCTTCGGGTTCGACGCAGGATCCCCTTTCTTTCCGGACGGCGCCCCAGGTACACGGGGCGTTGGCCGAAGCGGTGACGGCGGCCGCGGCATCCATTTGCCTTGAATTGAACTCGCGCACGGAGAACCCGCTCGTTGACATCGAGACCGGACGGATGATTTCGGGTGGCAACTTCCAGGTGGTCGGCCTCGCGCTCCAGTTCGAGCAGTTGCGGCTTGCCCTCGCTCACGTCGCCGCCGCGTCGGAGCGCCGCATCGCGAAGCTCTCGACCCGACTCGCGGATGGGCGTCGCGTCGGGGAGTCGCGGGTGCCCGGGCTCATCTGGTACTCGGCTTCCGCGCTAGTCGCGGAGCTGCGGCACCTCGCGAACCCGGTCTCGCTCAACGGGACTTCCCTCTCCGAGGACGTCGAGGACGTGTCATCCGGCGCGCCGCTCGCCCTGCAGCTGCTTGAGCGGTCCGCGGCGCTGACGCGCCAGGTGCTTGCGATCGAGGTGATTCACGCGGCTGAGCTCACCGGGGGACTGGAGTTGAGTGATCCGTTGCGCGAACTCGTCGACGGCGTGCTCGCCGGCCTCGACGCGGATCTACCCGCTGACGCCCTCGTCACCGACGTCGAACGCCTGCTGTATTAGTCACGGCGGGAGATAAGTACCGGCGGCGGGAGTCGTTACTCCCGCCATCGGACAGTTTCTCCCGCCGGCGGGTGTAACAACTCCCGCCAACGCGCAACACGAGGTGGTCAGGTGGGCGGCAGCGCCTTGCGGAAGGTCAGGTAGCTGACCTCCTCCCAGTCGCCGTCGAGGTCGAAGAGCGGACGGTAGCCGAGGCCCAGGTACAGCGCGACCGCCTCCGGCTGGCGGGCACCCGTCGTGAGCTCGATTTCGGCATAGCCGTCTTCGCGCGCTCGTGACTCAAGAGCGGCCATGATCGTGCGGGCGAGCCCCTGGCGGCGGTAGGACGGATGCGTCCACACTCGCTTGACCTCGGCCGTCATCGACGACTCGCGTTTGTATGCCCCTCCGGCGATCACGACATCGTCGCGGACCAGCAGCAGGAAGACCCCGCCCAGCTCCGACGAGAACAGCTCGGCCGGATAGCGTTGCAGCTCGAACGACGAAGGGATGCCGTCGTTCTGTCCATACCGCTCGTCGTAATCACGCCCCAGGTCGTCAATGAGCGGCTGCGCGCGGGGATCCGTTGGCAACGTGACGACGAGCTCATCCATGCTTCAAAGATAATTTCGACGGATGCCACGGCTCGCGTCATCCTTCACAGTTCGTAATCTGACATGCCATTCCGGTGGCGAGCAGCGACCATGGACTCATGACGAGAACCTTGAAAGTGGTGGCCGTGTCCGGCAGCCTCAAGAATCCATCGAAGACGACCGCACTGGTCGAGGCGATCGTTGCTGCGCTCGGCACCGCAATCCCGATCGACTCGCACGTGATCACGCTTACCGAGCTCGGTCCGCACCTGGCCGGCGCGCTGAACCGCAAAGAACTGCCCGCGGAGGCCGAGGCTGAACTGCAGCGCATCGAGTCAGCGGATGTTCTCATCGTGGCCAGCCCGGTCTACCGGGCATCGTTCACGGGATTGTTCAAGCACCTGTTCGACTTCGTGGACCAGTACGCGCTCGTGGATACGCCGGTGCTGCTGGCGGCATCGGGCGGCAGCGAGCGGCACGCGCTCATCATCGAGCACCAGTTCCGTCCGCTGTTCGCGTTCTTCCAGGCGCTCACTCTGCCGATCGGAATCTACGCGCACGACTCAGACTTCACGGATTACAAGATCTCCAACCCCGACCTGCAGGCTCGCATAGAGAAAGCCGTAGGCAAGTCAGTGCCGATCATCTGGTCGAACCTCGAAGAGAAGGACGAGATCGTGCGGGCCCTGGACGGGACGCTGGTCGACTGACGCGGTCGTAGTTGGTTGAGTAGCGCGCCGGAGGCACGCGTATCGAAACCGGGGTTGAGCGTTCCGAAGACCAAAAAGCGGCATGGATGTGTCCGTGCGGTCTCCTTAGCTGCAACTTTGGTCGTTTTCGACGTTGGTTCTGCTGCTCAACGTTCGTTCCGCAGGATGAGACCCTCAAAAAGGCCCAAAATCTCCGGTTGAACGTGCAAAACACCGAAATCATCCTGTTTAACGACGCCAGCACCGCGAAAACGGCCAAGTTCCTGGACAACCGGGCCACACGCATCCAGTCCATGCCGCATTTTGCACTTCGAACGCTCAACCCCGGTTTCGATCCGCGTGCCTGCGGCGCGCCACTCTACCGGCTACATACGCTCGATCAGCGTCGCGTTCGACATCCCGCCGCCCTCGCACATCACCTGCAGGCCGACCTTGCCTCCGGTCTGCTCGAGCGTGTTGACCATGGTGCCGAGCAGGCGCGTGCCACTCGATCCGAGAGCGTGCCCGAGGGCGATCGCACCACCTCGAGGGTTCACGCGCTCGGGGTCGGCGTGCAACTCCTGCTGCCAGGCGAGCACCACCGGTGCGAACGCCTCGTTGACCTCGAAGGTGTCGATATCGTCGATGCCGAAACCGGAGCGGGCGAGGATGCGCTTGGTCGCCGGGATGACGCCGGTCAACATTTCGATCGGGTCGCTTCCCACAATGGCGAAGTTCGTAAACCGCGCGCGAGGGGTAAGTCCAAGAAGCGCGGCCTTCTCCTCGCTCATGATGAGCACCGCAGAGGCGCCGTCGGTCAGCGGCGAGGAGTTACCTGGCGTGATGTTCCAACCGATCTCGGGGAAGCGCTTGCCGAGTTCCTCGTCGTAGAAGGCCGGCTTCAGCGCCGCGAGTCCCTCGACGGTGGTCGACGGGCGGAGAGTCTCGTCGACTGTCAGGTCGCCGATCGGCAGGATCTCACTGGAGAAGTCTGCTGCCGCACCGAGGCGATGTGAGCGGGCCGAAAACTCGTCGAGCTGTTCACGTGTCAGGTTCCAGCGCGACGTGATGAGCTCAGCGGAGATGCCCTGGCCGACCAGTCCCTCCGGGAAGCGATCGTGCACCTTCGTGCCCCAAGGGTCCTGCCCGAGGGTCGCGAAGTTGATGGGGTACTTGCTCATCATCTCGACGCCGCAGGCGATCACGATGTCGTAGCTTCCGGCTATGACGCCCTGGGCGGCGAAAGTTGCAGCCTGCTGGCTGGACCCGCATTGGCGGTCGATCGTGGTGCCCGGCACCGTCACGGGGAAGCCAGCGGCGAGCACTGCGTTGCGTGCGATGTTGACGGACTGTTCGCCCACCTGGGCGAGACATCCGGCGATCACATCGTCGATGAGTGCTGGGTCGAGGTCGTTGCGCGCGACGAGTTCTTGCAGAACGGTGGCGAGCAGGTCGACCGGGTGAAAGTGGGAGAGGGCGCCGCCCGGTTTGCCCCTGCCAGCAGGGGTACGGAGAGCGTCGACAATGACGGCTGTAGGCATGAGATCAGCCTATGACGAGTGCGGGTTTGTAGCTGGTTGAGTAGCGCAGCGCCGGTAGGCGCTTCGCGTAGCGAAACCCATGAGTCGACTCAACCCGGGTTTCGCCACGCGTGCCTTCGGCGCGCTACTCAACCAACTACAAAAGAGCGACCTCAAGCAACTACAAAAGAGCGACCTCAACCGACTACAACAGCGCCTTCGCGATGCGCTGCGGCGAGATCGTCTCCGCGGTGCCCAGCTGCTGTGCGAACAGGCTGACGCGCAACTCTTCGAGCATCCAGCGCACCCGCACGAGCTTCTCGGGCGTGTGCGGCGCCAGCGGGATGCGGCCGCCAGCGGCAAGGTAGCGAGCAGTCGAGGCCTGCACCTCCGCCTGCCACGCGCGATCTCGCGCCAGCTCCGTCGGAAGCTTCTCGATCCGGCTCTGGATGCCCCGAATGTACCGTGGCAGGTGCCGCAGCTGCGTCGTTCCTGTGCTCGAAATGAACCCGGGAAACACGAGACCGGCGAGCTGCTCGCGAGCGTCGGTGAGCGACGGAAGCAGGGTCATGCTGGTGGCTCCCCGCAGGGCACGGTCCGCGTCGCGAACAGCACCAAGCGTCGAACTCACTAGAGCGACGGTCGAGTACAAGGCATCCACCAGGCCGGCTGATACGGCCAGGCGCGTGGCCTCGAACTCCTCGCGAGACCAGAGCAGGCCGTCGGATGCCCGCTCCCGAAGCCCGGCGTCAACGCAGGCGACGAGGCAGTCGTCGAAGAGCGCCTGCACGTTCTGGTACGGACTGGTGGCCAGCAGGAGTTTCTCGCTCTGCGAGAGGTGCTCCCGCACATAACTGAGTGGCGATGGAATGCCGAGCAACAGCAGCCGGCGAATGCCGCCCGGTGTTTCGCGCGCCTGGTCCTCCGGGGTGCTCATCAGCCGAATGGACACCGACGAACCCCGATCGACGAGCGCCGGATACGCGCGAACGACGGTGCCGCCCTGCCTCGTGTCGATGAGTTTCGGCAGCTCGTCAAAATCCCAGGTGGTGAGTCCGTCGCGCTCGATCGCGTGGGGGGTCGAGGCGCTCACTCGCGCAACAGCCTCGCGCCCGCGCGTCTTGAGCTTCTGCTGAAGGCTCGTGAGGTCTTTGGAGCGCGCTACCTCCACGCCCTTCTCGTTGATCACCGCGAAGGTCATCCGCAGGTGAGGCGGCAGGCGATCCGGCTCGAAGTCGTCGGCATCGACCGGAGTGTAGGTGAGGCGCTGGATGTTCTCGGCCAGGTAGCTCGTGAGGGTCTCGGCATCGTGCGCTTCGAGCGCCTCCGCGACCGTGGCGGGATCCGGCAGCGTGTCGAGCAGGCGTCTCGCCCAGTCCGCGGCCGGCACCACGTTGCGACGGATCGCCTTCGGCAGGGTCTTGATCAGACCGGTGACGAGATCCTCGCGCAGTCCCGGAACGAGCCAGTCGAACCCGGCCGGGGTCAGGCTCGCGAGAAGCGCCAGGGGAACTCGAACGGTGACGCCGTCATCCTCCGCTCCCGGTTCGAACCGATAGGTGAGCGGCAGGGTCTGGTCGCCCTGTCGCCATGTCGCAGGGAAGGCGTCTTCGTCGATCGAAGTTTCACCTGCGAGCGCCTCCTGCGTCATGGTTAGCAGGTTCGGCGTCGACTTGTGTTCGGCCCGCCACCAGGTCTCGAAGGCACGCGTCGTTGCGATGTCCCGGGGGATGCGCGCGTCATAGAACTCGAAGATTGCTTCGTCGTCGTACAGGATGTCGCGTCGTCGCGTCCGCTCCTCCAGTTGGCCGAGCTCGGCGCGAAGGGCGCGATTGTCTCGATCGAACGCGGAGAGCCGCTTGTCGATGCGGTCGATGTCCCACTCGCCATCGACGAGCGCGTGGCGAATGAAGAGTTCACGAGCGTAAGCGGGATCGATGCGCGCAAACTGCACGCGTCTATTCACGATGATCGGAACGCCGTACAGCGTCACGCGCTCGGTGGCGACAGCCGAACCCTGGCGCTTCTCCCAGTGCGGTTCGCCGTAGGTGCGCTTGACGAGGTCGCCGGCGATCGGTTCGGCCCATGCAGGATCAATTGCGGCGTTCATCCGCGCGAAGAGTCGACTCGTTTCGACGAGCTCGGCGCTCATGATCGCTGCAGGCTGCTTCTTCGCGAGGGCTGAGCCGGGGAAAATCAAGAACCGGATTTGGCGGGCGCCGAGATAGTCCTTCTTGGCCAGGTCGCGAAGACCGATTTGGCTGAGAAGCCCCGCGAGCAGGGACTTGTGGACGCCGTCCGGATTCACGCTCGCTTCATTGATCCTCAGGTGTACTTGTTTGGCGGCACGACTGAGTTGTCGGTGGAGGTCGTTCCATTCACGGAAGCGCAGAAAGTTGATGTACTCGGAGCGGCACAGGCGTCGAAACTGGTTGCCGGAGAGCTCCTTCTCCTGCGTTTTGAGGTAGTCCCAGAGCTTCAGCAGCGTGAGGAAGTCGCTCGTCGGGTCGACGAACCGCGCGTGCAGCTGGTCCGCGTGCGCACGTTTCTCGAGCGGCCGCTCGCGAACATCCTGAACCGTCAGCCCAGCAGTAATCGCGAGGACTTCGCGAGTCACGCCGTGCTTGCCCGACTCGACAATCATGCGGGCGAGTCGCGGGTCGACGGGAAGCCCAGTCATTTGCTTGCCGACGTGGGTGATGCGCGGCTGAGGTCTCGATACGGCTTCGCCTACTCGACCCCCCGAGGCGACGGCGCCGAGCTCTGCGAGGAGGTCGAGACCGTCCTTGACGCCACGGGAGTCCGGGGGTTGCAGGAACGGGAAGGCCTGGATGTCGCCGAGCCCGAGCGATATCATCTGCAGGATGACGGCGGCCAGGTTCGTGCGCAGGATCTCTGGTTCGGTGAACTCGGGGCGCTTCAGGAAGTCTTCTTCGGAGTAGAGCCGAATGGCGATGCCGTCACTCGTGCGGCCGCTGCGCCCGGAGCGCTGGTTCGCCGAAGCTTGGCTGATCGCCTCGATCGGGAGGCGCTGGATCTTCGCGCGCGTTGAGTAACGACTGATGCGCGCAGTTCCGGCGTCGATCACGTACCTGATGCCGGGAACGGTGAGGCTCGTTTCGGCGACGTTGGTCGCGAGCACGATCCGCCGACCTACAAGAGATCCGATCCCTGAGCCAGTCGAAGGGCGTTGGAAGACCTTGTGTTGATCGGCGGCGCTCAGGCGGCCGTAGAGGGGCAGCACTTCCTCGCCGGGTCTCGCCCGTCCCTTGATGGCGTCTTCCGCATCCCGAATCTCGGACTCGCCGCTTAGGAACACGAGCACGTCCCCGTTGGATTCGAGCGCAAGCTCGTCGAGGGCTGCGTTGATGCCTTCGAACACTGTCGCTGAGTTCATCGAAGCGTCGGAGTCGTCGGGGTCGTCTCCTTCGAGCGCTTCAGGGTCCGCGAGCGGCCGGTAGCGAATCTCGACCGGATAGGTGCGACCGCTCACCTCCACGATCGGCGCACCGCCGAAGTGCTGCGAGAAACTCTCCGGGTCGATGGTCGCGCTCGTGATGATGAGCTTGAGGTCCGGGCGCTGCGGGAGCAGCTGTTTCAGGTACCCGAGCAGGAAGTCGATCGTCAGGCTGCGCTCGTGCGCCTCGTCGATGATGATTGTGTCGTACTTCTTCAGCAACCGATCGCGATGGATTTCATTGAGCAGGATGCCGTCGGTCATCAACTTGATCTTGGTGTCTGCTCCGACGCGATCGGTGAAGCGCACCTGGTAGCCCACGAGACCGCCGAGGTCGGTTCCGAGTTCTTCCGCGATGCGCTCGGCGATCGTGCGGGCGGCGATGCGCCGGGGCTGCGTGTGGCCGATGCTCTCGCGGCCGAGTTCGAGGCAGATCTTCGGTAGCTGTGTCGTCTTGCCCGAACCGGTCGCACCGGCGACGATGACGACCTGGTTGTCCGCGATTGCGCGCGCGATGTCATCCCGTCGCTGGCTGACTGGCAGCTCAGGCGGGTAGTGGATGACGGGGGGCAGAGACATAGCCTTCAATCGTATTGCGCGCTTGTGGTTGACAACTCCCGGTAGTTCGCGCCGCAGAAGGAAAAGCGGCATGGACCGGATGCGTGTTGCCCGGTTACGCAGAATCTTGACCGCTTTCGGGGTGGTTCTCGCCGTTCAACCGGATGATTTCGGTGTTTCGCACCTTCAACAGGAGTTTTTGGGCCTTTTTCAATGGCCTCAACCTGTTGACGGGTTAGAGCCGACCGCGCGGATACATCCGTGCCCGTTTTGGATTTCGGAACGCTCAAGCCCCGGTTTCGCTACGCGTCGCTCCGCGGCGCTACTCAACCAACCACCACCGCGTGTTGCGTCCGGTTACACGCGACCTTGGCACCGGCGGGAGGCGTCCATACTCTGGGTTAATGACCGACTGTCCCCTGCTTCCCGTGATTGGCCGCGACCTGAGCGTGCCACTCGCTATGGGAGGCCAGGCGACCTACACGAACCTCGACTATGCGGCCAGCGCGCCGGCTTTGACGGTCGTCGCGCAGCACGTGACCGAGGTACTCCCGTTGTACGCCAGCGTTCATCGCGGTGCCGGCTATGCGTCGCAGGTGAGCACGTCCGCGTACGAGAACGCACGAGTCGTCATCGGCGACTTCGTTGATGCGCGGCCGAATGACGAGGTCATCTTCACCCGCAACACGACAGACTCGCTCAACCTGCTGGCCTCCGTCGTGCCCGGCGACACCGTGGTTCTCGACATCGAGCATCACGCGAACCTGCTGCCATGGCTCAGCCGCGACGCGCGCGTCGTCACCGCCGGCGCAACCATCGCGGAAACCCTCGAACTCGTTCGCGTCGAACTCGAGCGCAAACCGGCGGCACTGCTCGCCGTCACGGGTGCGAGCAACGTCACGGGCGAGTTGCTGCCCCTGCGCGCGCTCGCGGACATCGCGCATCGCTTCGGCACACGGCTGGCAGTGGATGGCGCCCAACTCGTGCCACACCGCAGGGTGAGTCTCGTCGCGCAGGGCATCGACTATCTGGCCTTCTCCGGACACAAGGTCTACGCACCGTTCGGTGCGGGCGTATTGGTGGGTCGTGCGGACTGGCTCGATCGCGGGGAGCCATACCTGCGTGGTGGGGGAGCCGTCACATCCGTCACTCTCGATGAAACCGTGTGGCGCACCGGGCCTTCGCGTCATGAGGCGGGTTCGCCGAACGTTCTTGGTGTTGCGGCTCTGGCGCGTGCCGTCCAGGAGCTCGCGTCGCTCGACGAAGACGAGTGGATCGGGCGTGAGGGGCTCCTTCGCGAGCGACTCGTTGCGGGTCTCGAGACGCTGCCTGGCGTGCAGGTTTTGCGAATCTTCTCCGACACCGAGCAACCGGTGGGCGTGGTGAGTTTTGTCGTCGCGGATACTCCAGCGAACCTCCTGGCGACGTACCTGTCGGCCGAGTGGGGCATTGGCATTCGGGACGGCAAGTTTTGCGCACATCCGCTGTTGGCCCGCCTGGGCGTTGAGGGGCCAGCATTGCGTGCAAGCTTCGGTGTCGGTTCGACCGAAAGCGATATCGACCGACTGCTCGAAGGCATCTCTCAGTATCTGACCGCCGGCCCGACCGCGAACTATGAGTTTGAGGACGGTCGGTGGATCGTGGTCGGCGACAATCGAGAGCGGCCGGTCTGGGCACCGGAGCTGTCGGGCGCTGCCGGCTTCTACGGCTGCGCCGCGTAGGCTGACGCGTCGCCTGGCGCAGGTAGTCGCGGCACACTAGCGAGCAGTCGCTGCGTGTAGGCATGCTGCGGGTTTCCCAGCACTGACGCTGCTTCGCCCTGCTCGACGATGCGCCCGTGCTCCAGGATCACGACCCGGTCGCAGAGTGCGGCGACAACCCCGAGGTCGTGGGAGACGAGCACCACGGTCATCTGTGCGACGTCGTCAGACCCGCGCGCAAGCTCGGCGAGCAGGTCGATGACCTTGATGCGAGTCGTGACGTCGAGTGCGCTCACCGGTTCATCCGCAAGGAGAACTCGTGGCCCCGGCGCAATGGCTCGTGCGATGGCGATTCTCTGTCGCTGCCCACCCGAGAACTCGTGGGGATAGCGTCCGACGATGTCCGCAGGCAGGCCGACGGAATGAAGCGCGCGGGCCGCACGCAGCCGCAATTCGGTGCGATCCCTGGTGATTCCGAGGGACCGCAGCGGTTCAGCGATGATTCGGCCGACGGTCTGTCGCGGATCGAGTGACGAATACGGGTCCTGGAAGACCGTTTGCGTCATGCGACGCCAGTCGCGAAGCTGCCTGCCATCGCGCGCGTCGAACGGTGTGCCGTGCGACAACACCTGCCCGGAAGTTGGCACTGCGAGCCCCAGCAGAATCCGCAGGAGGGTCGTCTTGCCCGCGCCGGATTCGCCCACCAGGCCAACGCTCGACCCCGGCTTGACGCTGAACGACACGTCGTGCAGAACCGACTGCCCGCGCCGATAGCTGAATTCGAGATTCCGCGCCTCGAGGATTCCGCTCATCGGGCGCTCCCGCCGAGCACGGTGTCGAGTGCACGATCGAGTTCGCGGGCGCTGTCGACAAGCTCCCGCGTGTACGGATGTTGCGGACGCGCGAGCAGGTCGGAGAGTTGCCCGGTCTCGACGGCCTTTCCGTGTTCAAGCACCACGACGCGCGGAGCAATGCGAGCTACGACAGCGAGGTCGTGGCTGACGAAGAGCAGCGACATCCCGTGGTCGTCGACGAGCCGGTCGAGCAGGTCAAGAATTTCGGACTGCACGGTCACATCGAGTGCAGTGGTCGGTTCGTCCGCGATGAGCAGCCGAGGGCGTCCTGCGATGGCGATCGCCAGCGCCGCGCGCTGTCGCTGCCCACCCGAGATCTCGTGGGGGAATGCTCGAGCAATCCGGTCGGGCTCGGCAAGGCTCACCTCGGTGAGTCGTTCGCGAACGAGTGCCGCGACGCTCGTCCGGCTAAGGCGTTGGCCGTCGGCGAGAGCTCGCCTGCGCAAGGGTTCCGCGAGCTGGTTACCGATCTTCATGAGCGGATCGAGTGCGGTGAGCGGCTCCTGGAAGACCACCGCAACGTCCCTGCCGCGCACGCCGTTCATGACGCGGTCGGACGCGCCAACGACCTGCTGGCCATCCAGTTCGATGCTTCCGGCGGCGCCCAGTCCATCTGCGAGCAGTCCGATGATTGCCATCGCTGTGAGGGACTTGCCGCTTCCGGACTCTCCGATGATTCCCAGCCTGCCGCCGGACTCCAACTCGAAGGACAGCGGACCGACCAGCGTGCCTCCGTCGTTTCGCGTGATCGTCAGGTCCCGGACGATCAATCCGGCCGTTCTCGTCACGATCGCCCCCGCCTCGTGGGATCGCCGATGTCGCGCAGGCCGTCAGCGAGAAGATTCATTCCGATGACCAGAATGACAAGAAGTACGCCCGGCGCGATTGCCCCGAACGGTGCGGTGTACACGGTTCCCTGAGCTTCTTGCAGCAGTTCTCCCCACGAGGCGTTGGGTGGTGGAGCGCCGAGCCCGAGGTAGGAGAGGCTCGCCTCGGCGAGCACGGCCAGGCCGAACTGGAGGGCGAGGTTTACGAGAACCGTCGGCCAAATGTTGGGCAGGATGTGCTGCCCGATGATCCCGAACCAGCCGGTACCGGACGTGCGCGCGGCGGTGATGTAGTCCTGGGCGAGCACGCGTTTGGTGAGGATGCGCACGAGCCTCGCGACGATTGCGCTCATGGCGAGCCCGATGGCGAGGATCGCGGAGCCGAGCGACTCACCCTCGGCCGCAATGACGAGCATCGCGAGCAGCAGGGTCGGGAACGCGATCAGGATGTCGAGCTAGGCCGAGAGGGCATCATCCAGCCACCGCGAGGCGAAGGCAGCACAGAGACCCAGGGTGATGCCGATGACGCCTCCGATCAGCACGCTGCCCAAACCGGCGGCGAGCGCGATTCGAGCGCCGATCATCAGTTGTGTTGCAAGGTCGCGGCCGAGTTCATCCGTCCCTGCCCAATGGGCGAGGCTCGGTCCGGTGAGGCGCCCGCCGGACGTGTCGCTCGGGCTATAAGGAAGATAGAAGAAGGAGAGAACCGCGATCGCGACGATGAGGCCGACGCAGATGCAGCCGACGGTGAGCGTGATCGACCGTCTGCGTCCGCGTACCCTTACCGGTGCCGTCGCCTCCTGGGTGAGGGTGACGAGAGAACTCACGGCGTCAACTCCCGCCTGGCCGAAAGGCGGTTGCCAGAGAGGCTTCCCCGCAGGCGCGGATCGATGAGCCTCTGCACCACGTCCGCGATGAACCCGACGACGAGCACGAGGAACGTGCTGACGAAGAGCACGCCCTGGATGTCCGGGTAGTCGTGTTGCGAGATGGCGGTGAGCAGCATGTTGCCGAGCCCTGGGAGGGCGAAGACGCTCTCAACGACGACCGCCCCGAGGAAGGTGGTCGCGAGTTCGATGCCGAGAATGGAGACGACGGGCACGGCTCCGTTTCGGATGCCGTGGCGCCACATCGCGCTGCGAAAGCTCGACCCGAGCGAGCGCGCGGTTCGCAGAAAGTCGCTGCCAAGCACATCGATGGTTGCCGAGCGCACGTACCTGGCAATCGACGCAGACATGACGATGGCGATCGTGATGATGGGCAGGGCAAGCGACTGCAGTGCGTCGAGCGGATTCGCCCAGTCGTCTTGCGGAAATCCGCCAGCCGGCAGGAGGTGCCAGTTGAGCGAGAACTGGGAGATCAGCAGCACCCCAACCCAGAACACGGGAACGGCGATTCCGAACTGCGAGAACGCCGAGAGCACGATCCCGTACCAGCGGTGGGAACGCCACGCGGCCACGAAGCCGACGGGAAGGGCGATGATCACCGCGAGCACGAAAGAGATGAGGGTAAGCGGAATGGTGACGACGAGCCTGGAAGCGATGTCGGGGCCCACCGGGATGCCACTGATGAACGAGGTGCCGAGGTTCAGCGTCGCCATTTGTCCAAGCCAGCTGACGAACTGTTGTCCGAGCGGCAAGTCGGATCCGATGGCGTGCCTTGCCGCCTGAACCTGTTCGTGGGTCGCACCAACGGAGAGCAACGCATTTGCCGGATCGCCGGGCAGGAGCCGCAGCAACGCGAAAATGACAGCGCTCGCCAGAAGAAGTGACACAAGCAGAAAGGCCAGTCTGCGAGCGAGATAGATGGCCATGACTTTCCAAGGCTAATGTCCCGGGGCAGGCTCCTCGATCAGAGGGCTGCCCCGGGACAGGGGAGTGCAGGGTGAGAGCCGGTGAGGGCTCTAGCCCTTCTTGACGATGTCGTACGCGTAGAACTGCGAGTTCAGACCATTCAGCGGGTAACCGCTGAGCTTGGTCGATGCCACGACGATCTGCGGGTAGAGGTAGAGCCAGTCGCTAGCCGCGTCGGCCACGATCTGCTCGTTGGCTTCCTTGAGCTTCGCGGTCTGCTCGGTCGTGGTGTCCGACTGCTCGGCCTCGTTGATGAGAGCCGTGACCTTCGGGTTGTTGTAGCCCCAATAGAACTTCGGGTTTCCGTAGAACACGACGTCACGATCGTTGACGTGCTCCTGCATCGTCGCCACGAAGTCGTGGTTCTGGTAGATCTTCGTGTACCACTCATCCGGCGTGATGATGTTGATGTTGACCGTGACGCCGATCTTCGCCAGCTCGCTCTTGATGAACTGGGCCGCAGCGGGGTGCGGGTCGTAGTTCGGCGTGTCAAGCGTGAACGTGAAGCCCTTCGGGAAACCAGCCTTGGCGAGTTCCTGCTTCGCCACGGTCGGGTCGTACGGGTGAACGCTCGTCAGGTCCTCGTACCACGGGTCGGTCGGCGGCACCATCGAACCGGTCACAGTGCCGTACTTGCCCCAGATCGAACTCAGCAGCTTCTTGTCATCGATTGCCTGGGTGACGGCCTCGCGAACGAGAACGTTGTTGAACGGCGCCTTGGCGTCATTGAACGCGAGGAGCAGCTTGGTGGTCGAATTGCCGTTGTTGACCTTGTAGTCCGCGTTGCTCGTGAACTGGCTCAGTGCATCCGGGCTCTGCTCGCTCGTGACGACATCCACCGCGTTGGTCAGGAGCGCGTTGTTGAGTGCGGTCGCATCCTTGAAGTAGTGGAAGACGACCTCCTTGTTCTTCGCGGGCGTGCCCCAGTAGCCGGCGAAACGCTTGAGGCTCAGCGAGCTGCCGTGCTTCCACACGTCGAGCTCGTACGGGCCGGTGCCATCCTCGGTGGTCTTGAGGTTGGTCGCCGCGTGGTTGATGATCCAGATGTAGCTCAGGTTGTAGATGAACGAGATCGACTTCGACGAGAGCGTGATCACCACCGTCTTGTCGTCGGGCGTCGCGATGTTCTTGACAATCGCGAAGTTGCTCTTGCGAGCCGACTGGGAGGCGTCGGCGGTCACCTTGTCGATGCTGTACTTCACGTCGGCGGAGGTCAGCGGTGCACCGGAGTGGAACTTCACACCGCTGCGGAGAGTGAACGTGTAGGTCAGGCCATCGGGCGAGATCGAGTAGTCCTTGTCGAGCAGCTTGCTGACTTTGCCGTCATCCGCCAGTTTGAACAGACCCTCGTAGACGTTGCCGTTGAGCGCCTCGGTGACGCCCTGGCCGCCGCCGGCGGTGTTGTCAAGGTTCTGTGGCTCGTAGACGGAGCCGATCGAGATGGTGGCGTCAGAGCTGTTGGTCGACGCGGTCGTCGAGGGGCTCGAGCAAGCCGAGAGGACGAGAGCGATCGCTGCCGCGACGCCAATGAGCGCGGTAGTACGGGGTTTCACGGGATCTCCTAGTGCTGTGTTGGTGGTGCTCGGTGTTTGTGTGTGCTGTGTGATGAATTGTCGAGCTAGTGCAGTGCGTATCCGTCAGTGAAAATCACGAGGCGCTCGCCCGCTGCTACGTCACCGGGGAACCGGTTCTGCGCTGGCGGGAGCGGGCAGTTGTACTGATTGGAGAATCCGCAGGGCGGAACGAAGGCCTTGTTGAAATCGAGGATGACCGCTCCCGCAGAGTCGAAGCGATCGTCAGCCGACGGCCGCTCGACGAACAGGAAGCGCCCGGAACCGTAGGTGCCCCCGTCGTCCGCGTCGCGCCCATTCGTCGGGTCACCGAACACCAACAGGAGAACACCGCCATCATCGAATGCGCTCAACCGATAGTCGCGACCGTCGCGCGTGAACGTGATGTCGCCGGGCACGACCAGATTGCGCGATCCGCCATTGTCACGGATGTGTTCGAACGGAATCGTTCGTTCGGCATCGACCGGAGTGAATTCTGCCTCGATGACCCACTCCGGGTCGTAGTCAAAAATACTCACAGTGTCGAAGTGCTGGATCGCCGGGCTTGCGGAATCCCAGAGGCGGAGGCCGAACTCGGGCTCGCCCGTGTCGAGGTTCTTACGTTCGAGTCGAGTGAGCGTCACTGTCGAAGGCTGTCCGGCCAGGGCCTCATCGTCGCTCACCGTCACGCCCGATGGCAGCCATCTCGTCTCGACCAGGGCAAGGTTTCCTTGCGCAGAAACCAACGTTCCGAGGCGCGTCTCGCGCCAGGCCTGGCGGTCGATCTCGCCGGCGATCGTCGTTGTGGTCGCGCTTTCAATCGTCATCGTGTGTCCATCCTCTGGCGGGCGAGGTCGCGCGCCAATTTGGGTTTCGTTTTGTTGCGTCGTGTGGCGAGGTGCCACGAATTGACCAACCCTCGACAGCGGATGTCCGGACGAAAAGTCTGCACAATTTGGTTCCCGCCAGCATGACCCCCGATCCATGCGCCAGCATTGCCCCAATGCGCCGTCTTCTGCTGGTCGTCCTGGTCCCCGTCGTTGCCTTGGTCCTCGCCGGGTGCGCGGTCACGCCGAGCACTCCAGACGAATTCGCCCTTGTCCAGTACCCCAACGCAGGCTTTCAGGGCTTCTATTCCCAGACCGCGGCAGCGAAGAAGTCGATCGACATGGAGATGTACGAACTCGTCGACGAAACGGAGGTGCGAGCACTCGAAGCAGCAGCCCAGCGCGGAGTGACCGTCCGAGTGCTCCTCGACCAGAAGTATGCGGTCAAGGCGAAGAACCAACGGGCGTTCGACGAGCTCACCAGCCATGGCGTTCAGGTGCGCTGGGCCGACGCTGGCACCATCTTTCACGCAAAGGTCACGACATTCGACGGGATCACGAGCGACATCTCGTCGGCGAACCTCACCAGCCAGTACTACGCGGCGACACGCGATGCCGAGATCGTGGACACGTATCCGGTGCACGTGAAGGCAATCGAGCAGACATTCGCCAACGACTGGAACGGCGGCGATCCCGCGACGGATGAAGCTGGCGCTCCTGGCCTCGTCTGGTCGCCCGACTCGGAGTCGGCGATGGTCGATCTTCTGAAGAGTGCGAAGACGAGCGTCGACTTCATGAGCGAAGAACTGTCTGACCCTTACATCTACCGCGCGCTGGCTTCGGATGCGGCGCGAGGCGTGCGCTGTCGCATCGTGATGACCGACTCGCCCGACTGGGCTACCGGCTTTGCTACGGCAAAGCAGTCCGGCTGCGCGGTGCATGTCGTGCCGGACACCCCGGCCGGGTTCTACGTTCACGAGAAACTCATCGTGATCGATGGCC
>DASXNG010000083.1:0-3531 GCA_036495225.1 Galbitalea sp. | reverse complement strand
GCTGCTCGCTGGCACTCCAGCGCTGTCCATCGGGTACAGCGAAAAACACCGATCGATTCTGATGCAGCTGGGATTGCCCGAAGTGCACTACGACATCCAGTCGTTCGATCCGGCGGCGGTGGCCGCAGCGGTGGAGGAACTGGCCTCGAACCGGCCTGCGCTTTCCGCTCGGATCGACGTCGGCGTCGAGGGTGCCCGTCGTCGGCTTGACGCACAGTGGCCAGACGTCGAGGCCGCATTGCAACGGGGGAGGGGGTGACCCCGGTGTCAGCCATCACATTCCCCGCTGGGCCGCTGGTCGTTTTTGCGATCGGGGCGCACCCCGACGACATCGAGATCGGTTGCGGGGGGAGCCTCCTGATGCTGGCCGCTCGCGGCGACGTCGATATTCGCAGCCTCGTGCTCACCAGCAGCGAGGAGCGAGCGCGCGAGGCCATTGCCGCAGCGCGAGCGTTTGGGACGAGCCAGCCCCCCGAGCTCACAGGGTTTCCGGATGCTCGCCTTCCCGAGCACTGGGGCGCGGTCAAGGATGCGTTGCACGCGTTTCGCGAGCAGAATCCCGTGCCCGATGTCATCTTCTGCCCTCGACGCGAGGACGCACACCAGGATCACTCACTGCTCGGTGCGCTCGTGCCGACCGTCTGGCGTGGCCCTCTGCTGTTGCACTATGAGATTGCGAAGTGGGATGGAGACCTCGGCCCACCCAACGTCTACGTTCCCCTCGATGATGACGTGGCGGCGCGCAAGGTTCGCCTGCTGTCCGAGAGCTTTCCGAGCCAGCACGACCGCGACTGGTGGGATGACGAGTTCTTCCTGGGCCTCATGCGCCTCCGAGGGGCGGAGTGTCAGCACCGCTATGCGGAAGCGTTCACAGGGACGAAAATAACATTGTCGTGGGGAGCGAAATGACTCGACTGACTTTCGGTATCCCGGTATACAACGGTGAGCGGTACTTCCCGTCTGCGCTCGCGTCCATCCAGAAGCAGGAGCTTCAGGACATCCGCATCGTCATCTCGGACAATGGCTCCACGGATGCGACGCGCGATTTGTGCCTTGCGGCTTCGCTCGAGGATGACCGGGTCGAATATCACCGCTCGGAGGAGAATCGGGGCGGCGTCTGGAACTACCAGCACCTGTACGACCTGTGCGAGACCGAGCTGTTCAGCTGGATGGCGGCAGACGACATCAAGCTGCCAACCTTTGCAGGCCAAACTATTGAGACGCTCGACGCCGCGGGCCCGGGCACAGTCTTCTCCTGCCCGCGGACACGCATCATCGACGGCGCGGGCAGGATCTACGAAAGCCTCAACGACGAGCACATGGGCCTCGACGCGGACGCAGCCCATGACCGCGTGCGTAACTTGTTGCGCGCGCAGGCGTCGCATCCCATGTACGGAACGATCAGGACGGATGCACTGCGCAAGACGAGGGGAATCCGAGCATCCCTTGGGTCTGACGTTGTGCTTCTTGTCGAGCTCCTCTGCATCGGAAAGATGGCACTTTCACCGGATGAGTCATTCCTTCTGCGTCGGCACGACGCACAGGCGTCAGTCCAGGGCAGCGCCGGCGCCTCCTGGTTCGGGAACGGACGGCGGGGAAACCATTCGTTCGCCGAGACCCAAACGAACATCGAGTTGTACCGCGGAGTGGCCCATAGCGAGTTGCCGTCCGGCGAAAAGGTGCGCACATGGGGAACGCTCGGCCCATCGTGGGTGTTCCCCCGCTGGCGGGCGATGGCGCGGGATGTCGCGAACGCCGTTGGGGTCAAACCGGGCAACGGTCGACTCCAGGCTCAGCGCAGGGCGCAGGCAGTCGCGAGCGAGCCGGACGGGGCACCGGCCGAGTCTGAGTGACGGGCTGCGAGGATCGGCAGGCTCGCCGAAATTTCGTTGTCGAGATTCTGCAGTGCTTGCGCAAATGCGGCATAACGTTGCGCCATTTAACGCAAGAACTTAATAAATTGTTGATATTTCTTCGCAGGGGCTTGTGGAACGTTTTGTCTAGGCCCTAAAGTCGGGCCACGCTCGCGGTGTGATTTGTCGCGAGAACTCTCAGAATCCCCCTAGAGAAATCGAGTCAACGATGACACGTAAAATCCCGCGAAGTGCCGCGCCCCAATTCTCAGGGCGCACACATCGACTCAGACTGGGAATCGCCGCAACGACTTCGTTCGTCGTCGCACTGGGCGTGATGGTGAGCGGCGCAGTTCCAGCCAGCGCAACCCCGGTTCCCGTTCCTGCGGCGACACGCGCAGCTCTCGATCCGTCACTGGTCTCTGGCCGCGGCGCATCCGTCGGTTTCCAGGAACAGGAAGCCGAGTCTGCGGTCACTACCGGCACCATCATCGGCCCGAGCACGGCGGCGTACACGTTGCCTGCGGAAGCCTCAGGTCGTTCAGCCGTCAACCTCGCTCCCGGCCAGTACGTGGAGTTCACGCTCCCGGCGGCGACCAACGCGATCACGGTTCGCTACAGCATTCCCGATGCCCCGAACGGCGGCGGAATCACTGCGCCCCTCACGATCGCTCCGGCCGGTGGAGCGGCACAGACAATGACCCTTACGTCGCAGTACGCGTGGTTGTACAACCTGTACCCCTTCTCGAATGACCCGAACGCTGGCGTACTGCATCCCGACTGGTGGGTGACCGAGTGTGCGTGCGTGCCCGTGTCCACGACACCAACCCCAACGTTCGCGACGCCGTTCCGTCCGAACCACTTCTACGACGAACAGCGGATGCTGCTCGGGCGCACCTATCCCGCTGGCACGAAGATTCGCTTGACGGCGCCTGCGACGACAAACGCGTCGACGACCACCATCGACCTCTTGGATTCGCAGTTGGTCGCGGCACCGAAGGTGGACCTCGTCGCAGCCAACGTGGTGGCTTTCGGCGCTGACCCGCGAGGCAAGCACGATGCTGCCAACGCGTTCGATCGGGCAATCGCGTTCGCGCAGAAGCACCATGTGAAGGTCTACGTTCCGCCGGGCACCTACCAGGTCAACCGTCACATCATCGTCGACAACGTGACGATTGAGGGAGCAGGCAGCTGGTACACGATCATCAAGGGACACCAGGTGACACTGGCGACCCCCGCGTCCGATGGTTCCGTTCACACGGGCGTTGGTTTCTATGGCAAGGATGTCTCGGCTGGCGGTAGCAACAACGTGCACCTGTCCGGGTTTGCCATCGAGGGCGATGTGCGCGAGCGCATCGACACCGACCAGGTGAACGGCATCGGCGGAGCATTCAACAACTCGTCCTTCGATGGCCTCTATATCCAGCACACGAAGGTGGGAATCTGGCTCGATGGACCGATGACGAATGTGTCGATCACGAACAACCAGATCGTCGACCAGATCGCGGACGGTATCAACTTCCACACTGGCGTAACCCACTCGAACGCGACCAACAACTTCATCCGCAACACGGGTGACGACGCGCTCGCAATGTGGTCAGAGGGCACGGAGGACGCGAACAACACGTTCGATCACAACACCGTGCAGACGCCGGTTCTCGCGAACGGTATCGCCCTC
>DASXNG010000082.1:0-5176 GCA_036495225.1 Galbitalea sp. | reverse complement strand
CAGCTCCCATAACGGTTGGCGCGGTCGCCTGTGGAAGGTCCATTCGACAAAGCTAGCCGGTGCAGGTTACGTCCGTGTTGCCTGATTTGCTCCGCTAGCATCCGTTCATGGCAAGCATCCAAAATTCTTCCCCCTCGAAGGGCACGAGCACTGGCGCCGTGACTTTCGGGCTCGTGGGGTTTCTCTTTCTGGTCGAACTGGTCAGTGGAATCCTGCAGGGGTTCTACATCCCGATCATCCCGGACCTGGTCAAGTACCTCGGTATCCACACCGCCGACTACAACTGGTTCGAAGCGGCGCAGCTACTGTTATCCGCCATCGTCGTGCCCATCCTGGCGAAGCTCGGCGACATGTTCGGACACAAGCGCATTCTCCTGGTTTCAACCGTGCTCACGGCGGCAGCGACGTGGGGCCTCGTGTTCGCGCACTCCTTCCCCACCTACCTGATCGCCTTCGCCCTGCAGGGCTTCTATGTCGTGTGGCTTCCGCTCGAGGTGGCGCTCATCTTCGACCGTGGACGCCGCAGCGGCAAGGGCGCGTCGCAAACCCGCCGCGCCGCAGGCTTCCTGGTCGTCGCCCTCGAAGCAGGTGCCATCATCGGTGACCTGCTCGGTGGCAACCTGCTCGATTCGCTCGGCCTGCCACTCATCCTGGTCATTCCTGCGATCGCGGTGACCCTCATCTTCTTCGTGATCCTGTTCGGCGTGCCGGAGTCCGAGCCGCTTCCTGGCCGCTCGCTGGACGCCCCGGGATTCATGCTCTTGACGCTTGGCCTCCTCCTGATCACCGGAGGTTTGGCGTTCCTGAGGATCGCGGGACCGACCGCGTGGTGGGTCTACCTGATGATGCTCCTCGGAGTTCTGGTCTTCATTCCGTGGACGAGGATTGAGCTCAAGCGCCCGGATCCCGCGGTCGACATCCGCGTCTTCCGCCAACCAAACATGTGGCCGGTCCAGGTGACAGCGGGACTCATCGGAATCAGCATCCTCGGTGCCCAGACGCCTCTCGCAACCTTCGCGGGTGCCGACCCGAAGTCCGGCGCGGGCCTCGGGCTCGACGCGACGCTCATTTCGGTGGTCGTCGGCGTCTACCTGATCTCGCTCATCGTCGGCGCGGTGCTGTTCCCCCTGCTCGCCAACATCACCACTCCACGAGTGGCCCTGATCGTGGCGGCGTTCTTCGTTGCGGTCGGCTACCTCAGCTTCCTGATCTTCCACACGACGCTCGCCGAGACGCTGATCAACATGATCGTCGCCGGGCTCGGCTCCGGCGCGCTCGTCGGAGCGCTGCCATCGACCGCGGCGGCAGCGGCGCCGCGCGGGCAGACAGGCATTGCGACCGGCCTGACCAACACGACCAAGACCGTCGGTGGCTCGTTCGCGTCATCGACGTTCGCGATCGTTCTCGCCTCGAGCAGCGTGATCTTCCTCGGCAAGGAGGTTCCGTCGCTTGCCGGCTACCTGACCGTCTTCACGATCTGCGGATGCGGCGCACTCCTCGCCGCGCTCCTGCTGTTCCTGGTGCCGAAGCTGGCGTTCACCGATGCCGTCGTCGCTGAGGCGGCAGAGGCGGAGGATGCTGCGCCGGTCGGCTAGCTCTTCGGCTTCAGCTCGCCGCGAATGACCTTCCACGGCGCGGCTTGGGCCACGGGCTTGATCGTGATCAGGTCGAGGTTGACGTGTGCGGGCAACTCGATGGTGTGCACGATCGCGTCCGCGATGTCTTCCGCGACGAGCGGGTTCGGAACGTTGTCGTAGACCGCGTCCGCTCTGGCCTGGTCGCCGTCGAAACGGGTCAGGGCAAATTCGTCCGTCTTGACCATGCCGGGCGCGATCTCGAGAACCCGAATCGGTTCGCCGGCGAGTTCGAGCCGCAGCACCGCGACCAGTGCGTGCTCGGCGAACTTTGCCGCGTTGTACCCGGACCCGCCCTCGTACGCGACATGGCCGGCGATGGACGTCACGGTCATGATGTCTGCGACGCCGGCATCCAGGGCTCCCTCGCGCAGAAGCGGAAGGAGCGCGCTGATGACGCGCTTGGTGCCAAGTACGTTGATGTCGAACATGCGCTGCCAGTCATCCGGATCGCCGTCTTCGACGCTGGCCAGGCCGAAGGCGCCACCCGCGTTGTTCACGACGGCGTGCACCAGACCGGATGTCGCGAGAAAATCCCGCAACGCGTCGACGTCTGTCTGCCGGGTCAGGTCCGCGACGAACGGCACCGCGCCCGACTCCGCGGCGAGCGCCGCCAGCCTGTCCTCGCGACGAGCGACAGCGACCACGTCCCAGCCGTGTTGTCGGAAGAGGCGTGCAGTTGCCGCTCCGATCCCAGAACTCGCACCAGTCACAACCACGCGCTTTGTCGCCATAGTTCGAGCCTAGTAACGAAAAGCGGGCCGCGACCTCGAAAGAAGTTGCAGCCCACTTTTCTGTCTGGTTAGTGTGCGGAGGGCGCTCCGCCCCACTGCTGGAGGCGTTTGGGCAGGGCGAACACCAAGATGAACGCGACGAGCGAGAAGATCACGCTCACGCCGATCGCGCTGGTTGCGGCATCCGTGAAGTGGGTCGCGAGGCTGGCTTGCGAAATTGCGGCAGCGGCTTCAGTCGGCGACGTGTATGTGCCGGCCTGCATCGCTGCTCCGACCTTGGCGTGGACCTCGGCCGGGATGCTGGCCAAGTTGGCAACCCCGAACAGAACGCTGCCGATGACCGCAATGCCGATGGCCGAGCCGATGCGCTGCATCGTCGAAATGACACCGCTCGCGGCGCCCGCCTCGGACGGATCGACTGTCGCGACGATGAACTGAGCGTTGGGCGCGATGAACAGGCCATTGCCCAAACCAGCGAAGAACAGGGGAACAAGCAGGTCCCACCCGGTGAGGTCGGCCGGCTTTACATTCACGAGCACCAGCCACACCGCGAATAAGCCAACAACGACCAACCCCGTGCCGATGATGAGCACATTGCGGCCGAGTCGCTGTGCGAGCCGGTTGCTCTGCGATGAGCCAATGATCGACCCGATCGCGAAGGGCACGGACACGAGACCAGACTCGAGCGCAGTGTGGCCGAGCCCGGCCTGCCAGAGCAGCGAGATGGTGAAGAAGATGCTGGTAAAGGCCGCGAAGTAGACGAGGGCCAGAATCGTTCCGCCGGTAAACGCCGGGTGGCTGAACAGGTGCGGGGGCACGAGCGGGCTGTTGCCGCGCTTGACATACGCGACCTCCCACACCGCGAACAGCACTATGAGCAGGACTCCAGCGCCGAGGCTGAGATAAGTCCATAGTGGCCAGCCCTTCTGCTGGCCTTCGATGAGCGGAACCAGAATCGCGACGAGGCCCGCCGTGAGCAGAATCAGCGCGATCCAGTCGACGCCACCCGTGCGCACATTGCTTGGCGCCCGCGAAACAATCTCGGCGAGCCTCGTGCGACCAGGAACGAAAAAGATCGTGAGCACCAGCGCGACAATGCCAATCGGCAGGTTCACGCCAAAGATCAGGCGCCAGCCGTTCTCGGTTCCGAACGCCTGAATGATGAGACCACCAACGATCGGGCCGAGTGCGCTGGAGACTCCGATGACCGCACCCATGATCGCGAAGGCCGAGCCGCGCACCTTGCCCTGGAACAGGATCTGGATGTACGCCGTCACGGCGGGCGTGAAGATACCGGCTGCGAGACCCTGGATGACGCGGAACACGATCAGCTGAACGTCACTCTGCGCGAGCCCGCAGGCGAGGCTGGCAGCGGTGAACAGAGCGAGTCCGGTGAAGAACACCCACTTGTGCCCGAAGCGGTCGCCAAGGCGTCCCGCCGGGATCAGCGCGATGCCGAACGCGAGCGCATACCCGGAAATGATCCAGGACAGCACGTCCTCAGAAGCGGCAGGATGGCCAGCTCCGTTGACGTTGTCGCGAATCGTCGGCAACGCAACATTCACGATCGTGGTGTCGAGCAGCGACATGAACATCGCGATGAGCAGCACGACGAGCGCGCGCCACGCATGCGGTGACGTTTTCGGAGGAGCCCAGGCTGCGGCCTGCGCGATATCTTCTGACACGGTCAGTAGTCCTTTCGAGCCGACTCGTCGGCGATGATGGCTGGTAGTTGCTGGTAAAGGTGCTCGTGCCAGGTGATCTCGGCACGAAGTCTCTCGGTCATGTGCTGCATGACAACGGATTCCCCGAAGCTCAGGTACTTCTCGATGGATGCGGTGTGCGCGATGTAATTGTCGAGTTCTGCCCTGAGTCGTCCGATGCGGGCCTTGAGTAGTGCATCCAGCTCGTCGAGTCTGGTGCGATCGAGCCGCGACATGGCTAGATCGAAGGGATCCGGCTTAATCACTATCTCCCGAAGCGCGTCCTCTCGCATCACACCGAGCGAAATCCGCCCGGGGTCCGTGATGCCGAACACCTGGCGCTCGGGGTAGGCTCCTTCACGCTCCTGGCGCAGTTCTTCGATGAGGCCTTCCGCCGCCAGTCGTTTGATTGCCCCGTATAACGCACCGACGGTGATGTCGGTCCACTCCTGCACGTGTTCCTTTTCTGCGAGCAGTCTCAGCTGGTGTCCGTGCATCGGACCGTTGTTGTCGAGTGCATCGAGGATGAAAATTCGGATGCTTGACACGCGACTACTCTCGCAGAAGTAGTTTCGCGGGTCAACTCATCCTCCTCCTCAATGTTGTTACGGAGTGTGTCGCGGACCGTTGAGAGCGCGGGAGGTGCTGCCTAGGCTGACGGCGAGTGGGCAGGCGTCCGCCCAGCGAAGAATTCACTATCAAGGAGCAAGACCATGGCCGAATGGCAGTTCGAAACCAAGCAGATTCACTCGGGAGCAGCGCCGGATCCCGTCACCAATGCCCGCGCAACACCGATCTACAAGACGACGTCCTACGTCTTCAACAGCGCGGAGCACGCGAAGAACCTCTTCGCGCTGGCCGAGTTTGGCAACATCTACTCCCGCATCATGAACCCGACCAACGATGTCGTTGAGCAGCGGCTCGCGGCGCTCGAGGGCGGCACGGCGGCCCTGGCCGTCGCATCCGGATCCTCGGCAGTCACCTACGCGGTGCTCAACATCGCTGGCGCTGGCGACCACATCGTTTCGTCGTCGTCGATCTACGGCGGCACGTACAACCTGTTCAAGTACACGCTCGCGAAGCTCGGCATCGAGGTCACGTTCGT
>DASXNG010000081.1:0-16056 GCA_036495225.1 Galbitalea sp. | reverse complement strand
AGGCGATCGAGTTGCTCTCGCGTCTCGATCGCGGTATCGATGTGCGGGTGATAAGCGACCCACATCCCGCGCTCGTTCGCCAGCTCCCCGATTTCGCGGAGCGATTGGGCGAGACGGCGGTACAGGTCCGTCTCGTGGTCGCGACCGTTCCGTGCCGGTGGACCTCCGCCAAGCACGAGACCGGGTGCACCGAATCCCGCCAGCAAACGGATGATCGTGTCAAGGCTTGCCAGTTCGGCACCCCAGCTGAGCGGGTTCACGAACTCGCGGTTGCAGTACAGCGAACTCAGCGCGAGACCGCGCTCGGCCGCCCGTGAGAACTCGGCAGTGCGAGTGAGAAAGGCGACGTCAGTCGTCCCCATGGGGACCGGCTTGAATCCGGTCCCCATGAAGCGGCGAGAGTAATCACGCGAGATGTCGTCCCGTGCCAGTGCTTCGACGTATCTGAAGCCATTCCTCTGGATGGCCGCGAGGCCATCCCCGATCGGTAGACCGGCCAGGTCCCAGGTGTTGAGGTGGTACCCGAAGGTGAATTTCTGGACGTTAGACATTGCGCTTTCGACTCTGTTTCGACTTGTGTGGTGCGAACTAGCTGCAGCTGGTGAAGTACTGGTACTTCTTCGCCGTCGCGGTGTTCACGTTCTGCGGGGTCAGCAGGTATGTCGGCGTCGCCGTGAGCGCCGCGGTTGCGGGAACGGCCTTAGTCGATCCCGGGTGGGCCTTCAGGTACTTAATGACCTGCTGGACGGCGATGTACGAACCCTCGTAAGGAGACTGTCCGACGGTGGCGGCAAGCTGGCCGTTCTTCAGGAGCGTGATCTGGTCAGGGCTCGAGTCGAATGAAACGAGGCTGATCTTCTTCGTGTCTCCAGCGGCCTTGATTGCCGATGCCGCACCAACAGCCTCTGGGCCGCTGGTCGCATAGATGACCGACATGTTCGGGTTTCCCTGAATGAGTGCCGCGGTATCGGTTGCAGCGATGGAGGTGCTGTTCTGCGCGTACTGCGGCGCGAGCACCTTCAGCCCCGGGTAGTCCTTCTCGAGGGCAGGAACCAACTGCGTGTAGCGGTCGCTGTCGGTCGTGTTACCGGTGGTGTCCGCAATCAGTCCGACGGTCCCGGTGCCCTTGCTGAGCGTTCCGATGATCTGCTCCAGCGGCTTTGATGCCTCCAGGTAGTTCGTGATCGTGGTGCCGTAGGCGTCTGCAGGGGTCAGCGACTGGCCCGTTGCCCACACCGGAACGCCCTTCTTCATGAGCGGCCCGACCGTGGTCGAAAAGCCCGTGTTGGAGAATGGTGCTACGAGCATCGCGTTCGGGTCGGTCGCTGCAGCGGCCGCGAACGCCTTGATCTCGTCCGTAGCAGAGTTTCCAGTCGGGCCCTCGAAGGTGAGGCTCGCACCGTACTTCGCTGCCGCATCCTTCGCACCGCACTCGCCGGTGATAAAGAAGGAGTCGGTGATCAGCGCGGCAATGTCCACGATGCGAATCTTGCTGCTGGCCGTTGCGGAACTTGTGCCGGTGCTGCAACCAGCAAGCAACACTGCTGCGGATGCGAATGCAACGACGCCGATCGCGGCGCGTCGGATTGAGGGTTTGTTAAGGGTGGAACGCGAACTGAATGGCATTTTTTTCATTGCAGGGCTCCTTGAGTCGATATGGCGGTGAGGGAGGTGGTGCACGTGCGCTGCGCGTCGCGTTACTTGGCGAACAGCTTCACTTTCTTGTCCGATTTCCGGAGCTGGTCTACGGCGACCGCGATCACGAGGATCACGCCGACCACGATCAGCTGGTAATAGGAGGAGACGCCGATGACCACAAGGCCGTTGGCGAGGATGACGGCGAGAATCACGCCGCCAAGTAGTCCGACCATCGACACGACGCCGCCGGCCAGAAGGGTTCCGCCGATGACCGCCGCGGTAATCGCCGACAGCGAGTCCTGTGTGTGGCCGGAGATGTTTGTTGCGGCGAATCGGGTGATGTCGATGAAGCCCGCGATGCCTGCCAACGCCCCCGCGACCATGAACAGCGTGACCAGCTTTCGATTGGTCTTGAGCCCAGCGCGCTCCGCTGCCGGTCGGGACGAGCCCATGGCTAGCAGGTGAAGTCCGAACGTGGTGTAACGCAGGGCGATGCAGGCGATGGCCCATGCCACGATCGCGACGAGGAACGGAAGCGGAATTCCGAGCACGTTCTTCACGCCGAAGTCGTCCTGGAGAGCGATTGGCGCACCAGTGACATCGGTTCCGCCCGACACGATGTATGCCACGCCGGTGACGATTCCGAGCATGGCCAGCGTCGCAATGAGCGAGTTGACGTTCAGTCGCGTGACTATGAGGCCGTTGATGAGGCCGACCACGATTCCGGTCACGATCGCGCCGACCAGGCTGACGACAATGACCACGGCGATGCCGTACGGTGCGAGCCAGATCGCGAGCAACGCCGAGACGACCGAAGCCAGGATCAGGTTCGCTCCGAGCGAGATGTCAAATTCGCCCGCACCGAGCAGGAATGCGATGGCGATTCCCAGCAGCAGTCCTTCGCCGCTATCCGACATCAGGTTCTGCAGGTTCGTGGCACTGATGAAGGTGTTGTTGATGGAAATCGCCGTGAACAGGATGATCAGGATGATGTCAATCGCGAAGATCCAGAAGGTGTTATTGGTGAGCACGCGGCGGAAAATGCTGGACTTCGCCTGGGCATTCACGGGCGCGCCGCTTGCGATCTGAGCGGTCACTTGTTGTCTTCCTTGTTCTCGGGGTCAACGCCCGTCAGGCCGACCATGGCGGCGACGACATCGGTGCGCGTGAGTGAGCCGATCGGCTCGTCGAGCGCAATCTCGCCGTGCCGAAGCACGATCACCCGGTCGCAGATCTCGAGGATTCGAGGGATGTCGTGAGAGATGACCATGACACCGGCACCGGTGTCCGCGGTCGATCGGATGAGATTGCAGACGATGTCGCTCTGGATCGTGCCAAGCGCAGCGGTCGGCTCGTCCATCAGGATTCCCGATCGAGACCACATGTTCGCTCGTGCGACCGCGACGGCCTGGCGTTGTCCGCCGGAGAGGTCTTTGACCGCAATCGAGAGCGAGGGAAGACGAATGGAGAGACGTTCAAGCGCCCGCGCGGTCTCGTCGGCCATTTCGCGACGAGCGAGGAACCCGAACGCGCCGAGAATTCCCCCGCGCACTAGCTCGTGTCCGAGAAACATGTTCTCGAGAACGGTGAGGTCTGGCGCGAGAGCGAGGTCCTGGTGCACTACGGTGATGCCCCGGTCCTCGGCATCCCGGGTGCTCTTCATCGCGACAATTTCGTCGTCGATTTCGATGGTGCCAGCGTCGGGCGTGTAGACGCCACAGAGCATCTTCGTCAGCGTCGACTTTCCCGCGCCATTGTCGCCAAACAGCGCAAGGACTTCTCCTCGCATTAGGTCGATCGAAACGCTGCGAATGGCCTTCACATGACCGAACGTTTTCGTCAGCCCTTCGGCCCGGAAAACGTAGTCGGTCGTTGGACGCGCGTCTCGCGGCACCTCCAGTTCGGACGTCTTCATCTGCCCTCCTGGGGTCGCGTCTTTGGGAATTTGAGTAGCATGCCAGTTACCCGAACTAGCATGCTACGGCAAACTAGCATGCTAGATATCGAAGATGCAAACCAACAACGTTCACTCACGTTTTACGCTGGGTTCACACGCCGTGTGGTCGGCTACGCGGTCTCGCCACCATCGACTTCGACGACGGTGCCGGTGACGAACGCGGCAAGGTCCGACACGAGAAATGCCGCTACGTTCGCCACCTCCTCGGCCTTACCGAGGCGCCCAAGACACGTTCGCGCCGCGAGGATCGCCTTCCACTCGTCTTTCGGTTTGCCCTCGGGACCACCGGACACAAGCGGGGTGTCGATCGGCCCCGGCGCAACACAGTTCACGCGAATTCCCTCGGGTCCGAGTTCTCGTGCCGACGCTCTCGACCAGTGCACGAGTCCCGCCTTTGCGGAGCTGTACGCGGTGAACCAGCCGTAGCCCTGCCGGCCAGCGGCCGACGCCGTGACGACGATGGAGGCTCTCCGCGATTCTCGCAGAGCGGGCAGGGCGGCCCGAGTAAGCAGCGCAGATGCCACGAGATTCAACGACAGCGTTCGTTGCCAGAAGCTCTCGTCGGAGTCGTCGATCGAACGATATGGCGCACCTCCCGCGGTAACGAGCAGCGTGTCAAGGCCGCCCAGTCGTGCGACCGCCTCGGCGACCGCCCGATCACATCCCGCTTGGCTCGTGATATCGGCAACGACATCCGCCGCCTCGTTAAGGTCGATCGTGGCGACCTCCGCTCCGCTGCGACGAAGCAGGTGAACCGTCGCGAGTCCGATACCGGATGCCCCTCCAACCACAGCGACGCGGAGGCCGGTCAGCCCGGGCAGCACTGTCTCGGCTGTCTGGCTCACGCGGCGCTTCCCAACGGAATGCGAGAGTCTCCGGCGGCGACCAGAAGGTCGACGACCTCCTGGGCGAAGTCACGGTCACTCTCGAGAACTACCCGGCAGTGCGCGCCGTCCTGGGCTGGGAACCCGGAGTAACGACCGCGAAGATCGCAGATCGTCTGGCCGCGGCCCGGACCATCGCCGGTGTCGACGTATGCGTTGACTACCGGCGCGAGCGTTGGAACCAGTGTCCCGACGCCGATCGCGACAGCGAGCACGTCGTGGATGCAGCTCAGGCGTTCTGCAAACGCGTTCCTGGTGAAGTACTCCATGTAGAAGTTGATCACCCTGCCCATGTAGGCGCTCAGACTGCCTCCAGCCAACAACTGTTGGCGCTGGTCCTCCGTCATTAGAGTGCGCATGGTGACGTCGAGGCCCACCATCGTCAGCGGCCACTGGGCCCTGAAAACAGCGGATGCCGCCTCCGGATCGTGGATGATGTTGGCCTCCGCCACGGGAGTGCGATTGCCGGGCGCGAGTGCTGCGCCGCCCATGATGGTGACGCCGCGCAACAGGCTCGGCAATTCGGGGCACAGCGACAGCGCAACAGCAAGGTTGGTCAACGGTCCGACGGCGATCAACTCGATCTCCCCCGGATTCGATTTGGCCAGGCGAATGATCTGGTCCGCCGCCGTTTCTGCGGACAGCGTGGCAACGTAGTCGGGGTCGCCCACGTTTCCCTGACCGTCGTCCCCGTGAACGTGGTATCCAAAGTTCTCGGGACCGCCCATCAGGGGTCCGGCGGCACCAACCGCTACCGGGATGTCGCTGCGGCCGGCCATCGCCACGGTGTGCGCGGAGTTTCGGGCAGCGATGTCGACGGGAACGTTCCCCCACACCGCGCCGACAGCGAGCAGGTCGATCTCCGGATGCAGGCAAGCGTAGAAAATCGCCAGGGTGTCATCGCACCCAGTGTCGCAGTCGAGTATCACCTTGGTCGTCATGCCCTGTCCTTTGCATCATGCCTGCGGTCTCCTGACCGTGCTCGACAGTAGCATGCTAGTTTCTCCCCGCGTTGTCACCACTGGCCAACAGTGCTGGCGGTTAGAGAGACGCAACCCGCGGCAACGGCAACTGCGCGAGGACACTCGCCGCCCACGCCGACGAGGCAAAATCGGCATCGAGTCCCGCGGTTTGTGCGATGAGAAGCGACCCCGTCTCGACCAGGTGATCCGCCATCGCTGCCGCAGCGCCCTGAGGGTTCCCGGCGCGAATCTCGGCGACTATGGGTTCATGTTCAAGGCCGACCGCGAGTAGCGTCCGCGAGTGGTGCGTCGTCGAGACGCCCATGTTTCGCGTTGTGTCGCGCAGGGTGTGGATGTACTCGTTGAGACGCGGATTTTCAAAGGTTGACAGAATGCGGTCGTGCAAAGCGTGGTCGTTAGAGAAGAAAGTATCGGAGTCGCTCTTATCGACGGCCTCCCGCATGGCCAGCAGATAGCCGTCCAGCTCGGCGATCAGCGTGGGTGTCACAACGGCCGCAGCGTGGGACGCAGCGGGAACTTCGAGCAGAAGGCGCATTTCGAACACACGCCGGATTTCATTCGCGGAAAGGCCCTGAACCCGAATACCGCGGTTTCTCTCGATCGTCACCATGCCCGTGTCGGCCAGACGCAGCACCGCTTCGCGAACCGGGGTTCGTGACACCTGGAACCGGTCGGCGAGCTGGTAAATCGAGTGCAGCGAACCCTGCTCAAGCTCACCGCTGACAATCGCTGTTCGCAAGGATTTGAGTACGAAGTCTGAGAGTTTCACGGCGTTCCCCACAGAAATCCCCTGCTCTCTCTCGTAACGGCCCAATGCTACTGCCATGAACGGTTGACGCATGGCGCAAAGTTTTACGAGTAACATGCTACTCACGATGGGCCGACATGTTCGACCTATCGGTGCGTCCACCTTCCCAGACATTGGAGTCTTTCCGAATGCACTTTCTGCTCGACGGTGACCCCGGTCACGACGACATGCTCACAATATTTCTCGGCGCAAAGCACGTTGACATCGTTGCTATCACGACAGTGCATGGCAACCAATCGGTCGAAAAGACGACGATCAACGCGCGGAAGATTGTTGAACTCGGAAAGCTCCAGCACATCCCGATCTCGCGTGGTCTCGGACGACCGCTCGTCAACAAACCCGTGTTCGCACCCGAGGTCCACGGGACCAGCGGACTCGACGGCGTAACGCTCCCCGATCCGACTGTCGGCATCTCGGACGCGAGCGCGGTCGACACCATCATCGCGATGAGCCACGAATACGACGACCTGGTCATCATTGCAACTGGACCACTCACCAATGTCGCAACCGCGCTAACGGTCGATCCGACCCTCGCCACACGACTTTCGGCCATCTCGCTGATGGGCGGCTCGCTGACGTTCGGCAACTCGACACCGGCTGCCGAGTTCAACATCTGGGTGGACCCAGAGGCCGCCGACATCGTGTTTACGAGCGGTATTCCTCTCAGAATGTTCGGGCTCAATGTCACGCGACAGGCCGCCGCGACCGTGAAGGAACTCGATCGCATTCGAGACCTTGGCACCCCCTTCGCGCGCACCGTGGCAGACCTTGTGGAGTTTTACCGCGCAAATCTTGAGCGGGTGTACGGGCTCAAGGGGGCATCCCTCCACGACCCTCTGGCGATTGCCACCTTCATCAAGCCGGAACTGTTCACCATGAGATCAATGCACGTAGGGATCGAGCTGCACGGATCGCGAACCCGTGGCATGACGGTCTGCGACTACCGTCACGCGATCGGCGACACGGAGCTCGGCGGCAAGAACGCCGTGCTTCGTGGAGAGGCAGCCAATGTCGACGTCGCGATCGGCATTGACGTCGAAGGGTTCTTCGATCTGTTGACTGACACGCTCGCCTTGTACGAATAATGACCGGAGGGCACAACACCATGACACAGGCGACCATCGCGCAAGACGTGAGCCTGAATCCGCGAACCGGGGAGACCAACGGGCACGTTGCCCATTCGAGCTTCGAAGAGGTTGACCGAGTCGTCCTCGCCGCGGCTTCCTGTGTTCGAGCGCTAGCAGATAGCTCGCCGGTGGAGCGTCACGACTGGATCTATGCGATCACGGCAGCGTTGCTCGAGCACAGCGAGGAACTGGCTCAACTTGCCGACATCGAGACAGGTCTCGGCATGGAAAGGCTCCTAGGAGAAATCGAAAAGGCGGTCGCGAACGCTCGGTTCTATGCGGAGGTGGCGGTCGACGGCGCCTATCTCAACGCCAGCCGCGAGCAGATCGCGGATGGCACTCGCCTCACACGATGGAATACTCCGGTTGGCGTCGTCGCTGTGTTCGGCGCGAGCAACTTTCCGTTTGCGTATGGAAGCTTTGGTCACGACGCCGCCTCTGCCATGAGCGCCGGCTGCCCCGTCATCGTGAAAGCACATCCGGCGCATCCGCTTCTGGCGGCACGCATCTCGGAACTCGTCACGTCTGCACTTGCCGCAAGCGGCGCGCCGGATGGCGCATACAACTCGGTCGTCGGATTCGACGCTGGCTTACAGTTGGTCGATTCGCCCCAGGTCAAGGCCGTGGGATTCACCGGGAGTCAGGCCGGCGGCATGGCCCTTGTCCAACGCGGCGCACTCCGCGGCGTACCCGTTTTCGCGGAAATGGGCACGGTCAATCCCGTGGTCGTCGCCCCAGACGCGACGGACGACCTCGCCGCGATTGCGGCAGGGTTTCTTGGATCATTCACCCTCGGCAGCGGCCAGTACTGCACGAAGCCGGGCCTCATCTTCGTCCCGGCCGGCCACGGATTCGGCGAACTCGTGCACGGTCACCTCGCTGAGCTGGGGAGTCAGACGATGCTGACCCGCGGCATCGCCGATGTGTACCTCGCCAAATCGAAAACGATGGCCGCCGCCGCGGGGATTGGCATCGACGTCGGGATGCCGGGAAGCCAGGGCTTCTCGGTCAAACCCGAACTGATCGCTGTGAGAACAGCCGACCTGGTTCCCGGCTCCCCCCTGCTTGAAGAATGCTTTGGCCCCATCGCGCTGGTGTGTGAATATGGGGACCTCAGCGAGGTCCTCGACACCCTCCCGCGACTGCAGCCCTCTCTTGCCGCATCGGTGTTTACGCAGTCGGAGTCCGCGCCCGACACGATCGCTCTGGTCCGCGTGTTGCTTGGGCAGGTCGGTCGGGTCGCGGTGAATGCGTGGCCAACGGGCGTGCTGGCTTCCTGGTCTCAACAACACGGCGGCCCTTGGCCGGCGACATCCCGATCGGATTCGACGAGCGTTGGCGCCGCCGCGCTGCAGAGATTCTTGAGGCCCGTCACCGTCCAAAACATGGACGGGGCGCTGCTGACCGATGCTTTCGCAACTCAGACCTCATGGTCCGCGCCCGTTCGGGTTGATGGATTCATGCATAACCCTTCACAAGGAGATTGACATGGCAAGACCGGTAACGCTATTCACGGGACAGTGGGCAGATCTCCCCTTCGAGGAAGTCGCCAGACTTGCATCCGAATGGGGATTCGACGGACTCGAAATTGCCTGCTGGGGGGATCATCTCGATCCCAACCGAGGCGCAACAGATGATGCGTACATCGACGAAAAGAAGGCCATTCTCGAAAAATACGGGCTGAAGGTCTACGCGATCGCCAACCATCTCAAGGGACAGGCGGTCTGCGACGATCCAATCGACGAGCGCCATCGTGACATTTTGCCGAACGCGATCTGGGGCGATGGGGACCCCGAGGGTGTCCGGCAGCGCGCCGCGGAAGAGATGAAAAATACCGCACGAACTGCGGCCAGACTGGGCGTGAAAGTCGTGACGGGCTTCACCGGCTCCTCGATTTGGAAGTACGTCGCGATGTTTCCGCCGGTATCCCCCGCGCTCATCGACGCAGGATACGAGGACTTCGCACGACGGTGGAATCCCATCCTGGACGTCTTTGACGAAGTCGGAGTCGTGTTTGCTTCCGAGGTGCACCCGGCGGAGATCGCGTACGACTACTGGACAACCAAGCGCGCACTTGAGGCAATTGGCCACCGCAAGGCGTACGGAATCAACTGGGATCCCTCACACATGGTCTGGCAGCAGATCGACCCAGCGGACTTCCTTCTCGACTTCCCCGACCGCATTTATCACGCCCATTTCAAGGACACGAAACTCAACGTTGGGAACGGGCGCAACGGGCGCCTCAGCTCGCACCTTGCGTGGGCCGATCCCCGGCGAGGGTGGGACTTTGTCTCGGTTGGTCACGGTGACGTCCCCTGGGAGCGGTGCGTGCGCGCGCTGAACGCGATTGGATATGACGGTCCGACATCTGTCGAGTGGGAGGACGCGGGAATGGACCGGCTGGTAGGCGCGCCCGACGCACTGGAGTTTGTGCGGAGCCTGTCGTTCGACGCCCCCACTGCGGCTTTCGACGCCGCCTTCAGCAATAAGGAGTGAGTAAGCGCGCCCTCGTCGTTCAACCGACGAGGGCGCTCAGCTCATCAGCGCGCGCTGGTCCACTCCGCACCGGACGCACTGCTGCGTTCGACCGCGTCAAGTACCCGCTGCACCGCGAGGCCCTCTTCGAACGACGGCCGAGGATCGCGATCCTCGGCGATTGCAGAAACGAAATCGACCACCTGGTGTGAAAAACCGTGCTCGTACCCCAGCATGTGACCGGCGGGCCACCACGCCTCGACGTAGGGGTGTTCTGGTTCTGTAACCAGGATTCGCCGAAAACCCGCGGTGCTGGATGACTCGGTGGCATCGTAGAAGCTCAGAACGTTGAGGTCCTCAAGGTCGAAGGCGATCGCGCCACGCGATCCGCTCACTTCGATTCGCAGTCCGTTCTTGCGTCCGGTCGCGTAGCGCGTTGCCTCGAATGTCGCGAGGCCACCGCCACTCAGAGTGCCGCTAAACACTGCTGCGTCGTCCACCGTGACGGCCCCCAGTTGCTCGCCGGGCGTGCCGGACAATCCGACGGCGTCCGCGAGCGTGGGGCGCTCGGTCACGAACGTGCGCAGCGTCCCCGACACCGAGGTGATTTCCTGTCCGGTGATGAATTGGGTCATGTCGACAATGTGGGCTCCAAGATCGCCCAGTGAGCCCGAACCGGCCATCGCCTTATCCAACCGCCACGTCATCGGTGCCTGCGGATCGCTGAGCCAGTCCTGCAGGTAAACCGCGCGAGTCTGCCGTATTTCGCCCAATCGGCCGTCCGCCACGAGTTGTGCCGCCAGAGAGACAGCGGGCACCCTTCGATAGGTGAACCCCACCATGGATCTCACTCCGCGCAACCTGGCGCGCTCCGCAGCAGCGGTCATTTCCTCTGCCTCGGCAACGCTGTTCGCGAGTGGCTTCTCGCACAAGACATGCTTGCCCGCATCAAGCGCGGCGATCGCAATTTCAGCATGGGAGGCGCCAGACGTGCAAATATCGACGACGTCGATGTCGTCGCGGTTCACCGCGGCTCGCCAATCGGTTTCCACCTCCCGCCAGCCCAACTTGGTCGCGGCGGCCGAAGCGTTCTCCCTGTTGCGCCCGACGATGAGCGACATCTCGGGTTCACGCGGCAAGTCGAAGAACCTCGGCGCAACGCGCCAGCCCTGGGAATGCGCAGCTCCCATGAATCCGTATCCAATCATCGCGATACGAAGAGGGCGCGCTGATTCAACCATGTTTTGATTCTCCTAACGGTCGCGCGTCAATGCGCGAGCATGTGGCATGAGGCGTCTCCCCAGCGACGCCTGATGCGCGCGGAGCGCGCTCAGCCCAGTGGGTTTCCGATGCTTGGGCGACTTTGGAAGCCACTTCTATTATCTCAAAGTCGACGCGGTGAACCTGCATGTTAGTGACATGGCCCACAGCGCCACGGTGCCCACAAGCTCCGTTGGAACAACGACTTAGCGCACCGTCTCGAGGCCCAGCGTGATGAGCTCGTCGATGAGTTCCTGGTAGCTCATTCCGCTCGCCATCCAGCACTTTGGAAACATCGAGATTGGCGTGAAGCCCGGCATCGTGTTGATCTCGTTCACGATGAAGTCGGTACCGGTGAAGAAGAAGTCGACACGTGCGAGACCCGATCCGTTGATCGCCTCGAATGCGCGCGCCGCGACTCTCTGGAGTTCACGCAGTTCGCCGTCTCGCAGGTCGGTTGGGCAAATAACCTCGGCAGCGGACGGGTCGATGTACTTCGCCTCGAAGTCGTAGAACTCGCGACCGGACACCACGACTTCGCCAGCAGCACTGACGCGCGTCGGACCACCAGCGCGACCGGACAGCACGCCCGTCTCGATCTCGCGACCGACGACGGCAGCCTCAATGAGGGCCTTGCTGTCTTCCGCGAACGCAACTTCGAGCGCGGCGTCTAGGTTGCTCCAGTCGGACACCTTTGTAACGCCAACGGATGAACCCGCGCGAGCCGGCTTGACGAAAACGGGAAGCCCCAATGACCGAGCGCGCCCGCTCCAGAGCTCGTTCTGCTCGCGCCACTGTCCGGGCGTGACGGTAATCCACGGCGCGACCTGAACACCCGCGGCCGCGAGCGCGTTCTTCGTGAAGTGCTTATCCATGCCGAGCGCACTAGCCAGCACCCCATTGCCGACGTACGGCAAACCCGTCAGCTCGAGCATGCCCTGCAGGGTGCCGTCCTCGCCGAACGGCCCGTGCAGCAGCGGGAAGACGACGTCGACATCACCGAGCGAGTGGATATCCCCACCCGAGTCCGTGTATCGAAGTTCCTTCGTCGCCGTCGAGTCCGGCCACAGGATGCGCGTGCCGTTGTCGTGCACCTCTGGCATGTGACCCGGGTCGAGCGCGAACGCTGCGGGGTCGTCATCCTGAAGTGTGAACGCGCCCAGGCGGGTGATGCCGACGGGGATCACGTCGTACTTGTCACGGTCGATCGCCTCGAGCACGCCGCTGGCGGTCGCGCAGCTGATCGTGTGCTCAGATGACCGACCACCGAACAGAATCACGACGGTCAGTTTGGGCACGGCTATTCTCCCTGGGGCGTCGGATCTGTTGTGAGGTGAGGCGCGATATCGCGCGGATCAAGCGTACCGGCCAGCACCTCGGCGACCTGACTGACGATCGGCATCTCGACGCCAGCCGCGACCGCGAGCTCCAAAATCGGAGCGACGGATGTCAGGCCTTCGGCCGTTTGTTTCATCTGTTTAATGACTTCGGAGAAGCTGTAGCCCTGGCCGAGCAGACGTCCGGCTGTGTTGTTGCGCGACAGCGGCGACTCGCAGGTCGCAATGAGGTCGCCGAGGCCGGCAAGGCCGGACAGGGTTTCGGCGCGAGCACCGTACGCGACGGAGAAATCGGTCATCTCGGCCAGTCCACGAGTGATGATGGACGCCTTCGTGTTCTCGCCATAGCCGACACCATCGACGATTCCGATGGCAACCGCAATGAGGTTCTTGAGGACCCCGCCGAACTCGGTACCGATGACATCCGTGTTCACGAACGAACGAAAATATGGGTTGGTCGCGACCATGGCGACGCCAGTGGCTGTATCGAGATTCTCGGATGCAATGACAGCCGCCGTCGGCTGTTCCTTGGCGATCTCCAGCGCGAGGTTGGGACCGGAGGCGACAGCGACGCGTTCCGGCGGAATCTGCAGCTCCTGGTAGATCACCTCGCTCATGCGAAAGCGAGTGCCTTTTTCGACGCCCTTCATCAGCGACACAACGACGGCGTCCCTGGGCAGGAACTCTCGAATACCTGCCAGATTTTCGCGAAGAGACTGGCTCGGCACCGAGATGTAGACCTGCTCGGCGCCATCCAGAACCTCAGCGAGGTTCGCGCTGGCCCGAAGCGACCGCGGCAGATTGATGCCGGGCAGATAGTCGCTGTTGCGCTTGGTCACCGAGATCTCGCGCGCGAGCTCCGGCCGACGTGCCCACAGCACCACGTCCGAGCCACCGTCGGCAAGCATCTTGGCGAAGGTGGTGCCCCACGAGCCGGCACCGAGAACCGCGACCCTAGGCATCCTTGAGTTTGCCCGTCTCAGACTGGTGATGCGTCGCCGGGTCCCACCGTTCGAGCGGCGCCGTCTCGCCGCGCAACTGCTCAAGCAGCGCGGTGATGTCGTGCATGAGCCGGTTTGTCGCAGACGTCAGCACGGCGGCGTCGATCGGCTTGCCGCGAAACTCGGAGAGGTCGACCGGCTTGCCGTAGACGACCGTGACCTTCTTGCGAGGGAAGACGCTGAGCTTGCCGTACCGCGGCAGCACGAGCTGGTCGCCCCAGTGCGCAGAAGGAATGAGTGGGATGTCGGCATCCAGCGCCGTGCGCACTGCGCCGAACTTTCCACGCATCGGCCAGAGACCAGGGTCGCGCGTGAGCGATCCCTCTGGGTAGATGATGACGCCCATGCCGCTGTTCGCGATCGCGCGAGCCGCGGCGAGCGGATCTGAGTCGCGCGTGTGACCTTCGCGTTCGACGGGAACCTGCTTGGTCGCCCGCATGGCCGCCCCCAGCACCGGCACCTTCCACAGCGAAGCCTTGGCGAGGTAGCGGGGCACGCGACCGACGCGGTACAGAGCGACCGCGTTGGTGAGTGGATCGATGTTGGTGAAGTGATTGGGCGCGACGACGAATGCCCCAGTCTTCGGGACGTTCTCGCCCCCGCGAATCGTGATCTTCGAGAGGATGCCGAGCAGCGGAATCACGATTGCTGCAAGCAGCCGCCAGACTGCTGTCTTCTCGGATTTACCCGACCCGGTTTTGTGCGGCTCCTTTGCCGCGGGAGGGTTCGCAGACACGGCCGCGGCTACCCCTCGTAGACGAAGTCGGCGCCGAGGAGCGCCAGCTTGTCGATGAAGTGCTCGTATCCGCGGCTGATGATGCCGACGTTGCTGATGGTCGAGGTGCCAGCCGCGGTGAGCGCCGCAATCAGATGGCTGAATCCACCGCGAAGGTCTGGCACCGTGATGTCCGCTCCGTGAAGCGGAGTCGGACCAGTAATGACGGCCGCCTGCTCGAATTCGCGACGAGCAACACGACGGTCGTATCCGGCCAGGCCATCCTTGTGAACGACGATGTTTGCGCCCATGGCAATGAGCGCATCCGTGAATCCGAAGCGGTTCTCGTAGACGGTCTCGTGCACGATGGAGACGCCCCGCGCCTTAGTGAGAGCGACGATGAGCGGCTGCTGCCAGTCCGTCATGAAGCCGGGGTGAACATCCGTCTCTACGACGACAGGCTTCAGCTCGCCACCCGGGTGATAGAAGCGAATGCCATCCTCGTGAATGTCAAACGCACCACCGACCTTGCGGAAGATGTTGAGGAACGTCATGAGTTCCTGCTGCTTTGCGCCACCGACGAAGATATCGCCCTCGGTGGCTAGAGCAGCTGATGCCCAGCTCGCGGCCTCGTTGCGGTCGAACAGTGCGCGGTGCTCGTAACCGGTGAGCGACTCGACACCCTCAATGAAGATGACCCGGTTCGGCTCGACATTGATGATCGCGCCCATCTTCTGCAGGATCGCGATGAGATCCATGATCTCCGGCTCGATCGCCGCATTCTTGAGCTCGGTGACACCCTCGGCGCGAACCGCGGTGAGCAGAACCTGCTCGGTCGCTCCGACGCTGGGGTACGGCAACTCGATCTTGGCGCCCTTGAGGCCGTTCGGCGCAGTCAGACGGAAGCCCTCGTAGCTCTTGTCCACGATCGCGCCGAATGCGCGAAGTGCGTCCATGTGGAAGTCGATGGGACGATCCCCAATGCGGCAACCGCCGAGGTCGGGAATGAGTGCTTCGCCGAGGCGGTGCAGCAGTGGTCCGCAGAACAGGATCGGAATGCGGCTGGAGCCCGCGAGTGCGTCGATCTGCGCGAAGTGCGCCTTCAACACATTGCTCGGGTCGAGCAGCAACTCACCAGGAGCAACCTCGGTGACGGAAACGCCGTAGGCGTTCAGCATGCCGGTGACGACGCCGACATCGCTAATGTCTGGCACATCCTTCAGGAGGCTGGGGCTGTCGCCGAGCAGTGCCGCAACCATGGCCTTGGTTGCCAGGTTTTTTGCGCCACGAATTTCAATGCGCCCCTTCAGCGGCTTTCCGCCGTTGATGACGATCTTGTCCGACCTCAGTCCGACGCGCTTTCCTGCCTCTTGGGCATCCGTCAAAAGACTCAACTATTTCACCGGCAATGTCTTGGGCCGCCATGATTCACGGCGGGATTCGAACTCTGTAATACGCGCTTCATCTCGCAGCGTAAGGCCGATATCGTCAAGGCCTTCGAGCAAACGCCACCTAGTGTAATCATCGATCTCGAATGGCACGCTCAGGTCACCGATGGTTGCGGTCTTCTCATTCAGGTCGACGGCGATCTGGATGCCCGGATTCGCGTCGATCGCTGACCACAGTTTTTCCACGTCTTCTTCACTGATTTGGCCGGCGAGAAGGCCCTGTTTTCCGGAGTTCCCGCGGAAGATATCGCCGAACTTGGGGCTCAGAACCGCCGTGAAGCCGAAGTCCCGAAGAGCCCAAACTGCGTGCTCGCGGCTGGAGCCGGTACCGAAGTCAGGACCCGCGATCAAAATTCCGCCGTTGGCATACTCGGGTTGGTTCAGGACAAAGTCGGGGTCTTGGCGCCACGCGTAGAAGAGCGC
>DASXNG010000080.1:0-7900 GCA_036495225.1 Galbitalea sp. | reverse complement strand
CATCCGTTCGCGACTGCGTTCCGATGATGGCGTTCGCGATGGCTCCGAAGATGGCGACGCCGATCGCGCTGCCGATCGAGCGCGAGAACAGCTGCGCGCCGGTGACGACGCCGCGCTCGTTCCACTGGACGCTCGACTGGGCTGCGACGAGGGCAGGCACCGCGATGAGTCCCATGCCAAGCCCGATCACGAAGCAGGCACTCGCGACGATCGCAACGGATGGGGTGTCAGCGAAGAACGCAAGCGCAACCGAACCGATGATCGCAAGCACGAGGCCGATGAGCACGGTGTTGCGGAAGCCGATCCGCAGGTAGAACCGTCCGGAGAGCGCGGCCGAAAGCGGCCACCCGAGCGTCAGCGCAGCGAGCGCCAGCCCGGCGACGATTGGCGGTACGCCAAGGGCACCCTCAAGATACGTCGGCACGTACGCAGACAGGCCAATGACGATTGCTCCCACTCCGAGACCCACGAACGCCGTGGAGACCAGAAGCCGCCTCGAGAACACCCACAGCGGCAAGACGGGTTCACTCGCCCTAGTCTCGACGAAGACGAACGCAGCGAGCATCAGCCCGCCGAGCGCGAATGCGGCGATGCTGATCGGTGAATCCCACGCCCACGCGACACCGCCCTCGAGCACCGCAAGGATCAGCAGGGTCAGCGAAGTCGTGATGAGGCTCGCACCGAGGTAGTCGATCTTGTGCCGCGTCTTCACGATGTTTTCGTGCAAGGTTCGCGCGATCATGATCGCCGCGAGGATACACAGCGGCACATTGACGAAGAAGATCCACCGCCAGTTGAACTCGGCGAAAATGCCACCGAGCGTCGGCCCGACGACGGAGGCGATCGCCCAGACACTTGCAAGATAGCCCTGTGCCTTCGCGCGCTCCTGCAGTGTGTAGATGTCACCGGCGATGGTGATCGACATCGGTGCAACCGCGCCTGCGCCGAGGCCCTGCACGACGCGGAACGCGATGAGTGCCGGCATGCTCCACGCCAGGCCACAGAGAACCGATCCGAGCAGGAACAGCCCGATGCCGATCAGCATTACAGGCTTGCGCCCGATGGTGTCGGCGAGCTTCGAGTACACAGGAACCGTGACCGCCTGCACGAGCAGGTAAACGGAGAACAGCCACGGGAACGCCTCGGCTCCACCGATGTCCTGGACGATTGTCGGCACTGCTGTCGCGATGATGGTTCCATCGATCGCGACCAGGCCGGTCGCCAGCATGAGGGCGATAAGGATCGGCCCTCGCTCAGAACGGAAACCGACGTCTATGCGGGGTGAACTCACCTAGAGTCAAAGACCGGTGGGCCGTCGAGAATTCCCGCGACTACCGATCGGATTCGGTGATCGCGTTCTCCTCGAGCTGTTCGCCGAGCGGAATGTCCTCGTCTTCTTCCTCGTCCTCCTTGAGCGGCGGGGCGAAGTTGCGGAAGTAGATGTACACACCAACGCACAGCACGGCGAACGACACGAGTGCCGCCACCCATATCCAGAACGAGTTGCCGAGCGTCTGCCAGTTGCCTTCCCACGGAACCACGGCGAGCACGAAGATCAGCAGGGAGACGAAGTACAGGACGCCCCACAGCACCCTCGAGTGGGCGTAGACCCGTGAACCCTCCAGCGAGCGAAGCGGCAGCAGTTCGACGCACAGCGCCACGATGCCCTCAGTCGTTATGGCGACGAGCGTTTCGACCAGAAGCGCCGACCAGAAGGTGCCGCCCTCCTCGCCGCCCAGTGTCAAAGCGCTGTACCCGATCCAGGCCAAGATGCCCATCGAAAGAACGATGCTGGTGCGCACCACAACGACACGCCAGGCGTACCCCGCGGAAGCTTTACCACTGATCGCGACACCGAGAATGAGGCCGATCAGGAAGCCCGGCGAGAAGTGCAGCATCCGCGAGAGCGCGACGCCGACGATGGTGAGGATGAGCCCCCACGGGCGAATGCGCACCGCTACCTCGATGTGCCATCTGGCCCGCGCGATGGCGCCGGTGAGGGCGTTGGCAACGTAGCCGACCATGAACAGGCCGATGCCGCTGGCGATCACGAGGCGAAGCGACGCCGTCGTGAACCCGAACGTCGGGTCGGCGAAGCCGAAGAGCACAGCGGTGACTGCTGTGAGTATCAGAGCACCAATCACCGGCACGGAACTCATCCACTCGGTCAGTGCTACCAGCCAGTGCGGCGTCGGGCGTCGCCTGCGCGTGAAGCCGAACCGTCGTTCGAAGCGCTCGGACTGCTCAGCAAGTGTCGCGTTCAGAAGGTGGGCGGGCAGCACTGCGAGCAGCAGCAGCACGAGTCCGACCTGCACGGCCGAAGCCACCCTCGCGGGATCGGTGAGGACCGACCCAATACTCGAAAGCGCTTTGGTGAGGATGTTGGGCTGGAAGGTAGGCGGCTTGTGATGTTCCGGCTCGGGCGCTGTCGCCGGTATCCTTTGCGGCACGAAGGGTGCGGTCTCGACGGGCTGCTCCTGCTTGACCGCGGGCGTGACCGCCGCCGGCACGACGGCAGCTTGCTGGAAATCTGGCAGCACGACCACCCCGACCGACTTGGTCGTCGTTGTGATGCCCGGCCCCGATGCCGTCACGACGATGTGGTGATCTCCGATGTCAATGCCTTCTGGAATGACGGATGTCAGGGAGAACGAGCCGCCCGACCCCGTAGTTGCCTGGCCGAGCTCGACGGGCGTGGAGTGGAACACCACGTCGAGAGTGATCCCGGACGGCAGACCCTTGCCGTGGATGGTGAAGTGGTCACCGCGGTGCGCGCCGGAGGCGTTGATGCCGCCAAGCGAGAAGTTCCAACTCGGGGTGAAGAGTGGCGGAGGCGCGGCAGACTCGGTTGGCGCCGGAGTCGGAGTCGGAGTCTGGGTGGGCGTCGGAGTAGGGGTGGGCGTAGGCGGGGGCGTGCACGGCGGAGTCGGCTTTGGTGTCGGCTTCGGCGTAGGCGTGGGAGACGGCTTCGGCTTGTACCAGCCATAGTGGTGGCCGTTGTTCCCGTCATCGCCGTCGTGGCTGCCATCGTGATCACCTGAGCTGCCAGGTGACGGCGTGCTCGTCGGGTGAGGCGTGTCGTGACCGTCGTGCCCGTCGTCGCCAGAGGCGAACGCGGGCAGCGCAATACCAAGGGCGGCGCTCGCACCGAGCGTCAATACAGCGATAACTACTACAACAGGCCGCAAAGTCGGTCCAAGTCGTTAGTCGAAAACGGATCCTAGGGGGGTAGATCCGTGCTGCTATGAATTATGACTCAAAATCGAATTATTTGCAGCCGCAAATTTTAAAGCCGTTTAGACCTCGATGTCGACCGACGCGCCGACCTGCGCGCCTTCGCCGCCCTCTTCTTCGAGCGGCGGGGCGAACCGCCGGAAGTAGATGTAGACACTGACACACAGGGCGGCAAAGACCGCGAGCACCGCGACCCAGACCCAGAGGGCACCGCCGAGCGCGTCCCAGTTGCCTTCCCACGGCACGACAGCCAGCACGAAGACGACCACGGTCACGAGGTACAGGAACCCCCACAGCAGTTTCGAGTGCGCATAGACGCGTTCGCCTTCGAGGGAGCGCAGCGGCAACAGCTCGACCATGAGCGCGACGATGCCTTCCGTCGTGATCGCGACCAGCGTCTCGACCAGAAGCGCGGACCAGAAGGTGCCGCCCTCAGACGCGCCGAGCGTCAGCGTGCTGTACCCGATCCAGGCCAGGATGCCCATGGCCAACACGATGCTGGTGCGCACCACGACTACGCGCCACGCGAACCCGGCCGCCGAGCGTCCTTCGATCGCAAGCCCGAGGATGAGGCCGATGAGGAAGCCGGGCGAGAAGTGCAGCAGGCGGGAAACGATCACGGCGACGATCGTGAGGATGAGACCCCACGGACGCGTACGCACCGCGACGTCGATGTGCCAGGCCGCGCGGGCGATGGCGCCGGTGAGCGCGTTCGCGACGTAGCCGACGAAGAATAGGGCGATCGAACAGGCGAGCACGAGTCGAAGCGACGCGAGCGTTGGTCCGAACGTCGGGTCGGCGAAGCCAAACAGGATGGCCGTCGCCACCGTCACGAGGATTCCCCCCACGACTGGCGCGCGCCCGAACCAGCCGAGAACGGCTTCGATCCATCGTGGCGCACGGCGTCTGCGCCCGAAGCGTCGCTCGAACCGCTCGGCCTGCTCCGACAACGTCGCGTTGAGCAGGTGGGCGGGCAGCACCGCGAGCAGCAGCAGAACGAGGCCAATCTCGAACGCCGACACGATCTTCGTGGGGTGAACCACGACCTCCTTGATGGGCGTCAGCGCCTTGGTCAGGATGTTCGGCTCGAGCTTCGCGGGCGCAGTGTGCTCACTCTGAGCCGACGTACCGACTGCCTTGGTCGGTTTGGTCGTAGTCGTGCCGGAGCCTGCGGGAGCGGCCGCGGGCACAACAGTGATGGCAAGCGACTTCGTTGTGGTCGTGATGCCGGGGCCAGAGGCCGTGACCTCGATGTGATGATCACCAGGAGGCGTGTCGAGCGGGATGGTCGCGCTCAGACTGAACGTGCCGTCCGCCGCGCTCGTCGTGCTGCCGAGATCGACCGGGTCGGAATGGATGACCGTATCGAGATTGACCCCGGCGGGCGCACCCGTGCCATCCACCGTGAAGGTGTCACCAGGGTGCACGTTGTTCGGGTCGATGCCGTCGAGCGTGAACGACCAGGTGTCATCGGTCGTTGTGGTCGTCGTGGTGACTGGCGGTGCCGGAGCGAAGGTGACAACGTGCGAGTTGCTGAAGTCCGACATCCCGCCGGTGATGTAGTTGGTGTCGTTCCCGAAAACGTCTGTGGTGCCAGCGCCCCGGTCGATCGTGACCGCGTGCAGAGTGTGCGAACCGACGCCGAGTGGGCCAGTCTTGCAGGTCCAGTTGGTGTCGACGTTGACCGTCTTACACACCACCTTGCTGTTGCCGTCGTAGACCCAGACATCCGCATTACCCGCGCCTGAGGCACCCCACAGGCTGATCGAGTCCGTGCCGCTGACGGTGACCGAGTGGTCCGCGTTCGGCACGACCGTCGTCTCGACGGGTGCGTCGAAGACGGCGAAGCCCTCATTGGCCACGTTGGCGGCATCCGATGTCTCAACCAGGCCGATCCCTTCGAGGGATTCAACCCGGAAATAGCCGTCGAGCGGCACTGTGGGGCTGTAGCTATAGCTGTCGTAGTTGTACGTGCACGCGTGCTGCCCTGCCGGAATCTCCGCCCATACGTCGATATCCTCGGCGCCGGTCGGGCAGTTGGAAAGGTCGTACCAACCTTCACCGAATTCTTCGAGGTCGAACCCGACGTAGCTCGCCTCAGAAGAGGGGGTGCCCGTCACCACGACGCCACCCGGTACGAACTGGTACGTGCGCAGGGCATACCCGGTCGCGCCATCCGGCACGATTCCGGGCGACGACTGACTGCCGTCGTCGGCGAGCACATCGAAACTCACCACGTTGTGGGTTTGCGTACCGTCGCCGGCCGTGACGTCGATCTCGACGCTGGACTGCCCGTCCTCGAGCACCTCCAGCTGGCTAGTCGGGAAGTCGCAGTCGAACGCGAGTGGTCCCGACTCGCTCTGGCCGCAGTCGTCAGTCGCGTCGATGGTGAACCCACCGTTGTGGAGTCGCACGGCGGTGATCGTCGAGGTCGTGGGTTTCGTGCCAGCGAGAGTGATGTCCGTCGCGTCATCCAGCACAGGAAGGTTCGTGATCTCGGCGCTGAACCCGGTCGTTGGAGCGGCCGCAGCTGGCAACGCGAATCCGATTGCGCCCGCACCGACGGCGAGGCTCATGGCTGCGAGAAGTATGACGGCACGGCGCACAGTGGTCCCGTTCGGGTAGGGGAAGACAGGGGAGCAAACTCGGGGGTAAGCGAAGGTTTACATGAATTATGTACGAGTTTTATTAACTGCCGCGCACGCCCGTGTTTCGGCGGTGGAACAATGGCACGATGCAACTCGCGCTGCTCGCCCTGTTTCTGGTCGTGGCCGTGTTGCTCGTGGTGCGCGCGGCCAATCGCGACAAGCGTGATTACCGCCGATTCAAGAAACTTCGCACGACTCGCGAGCGCCAGTTCGTCTTCGCGAAGTGGTTGCGCGAGGCGTTCCTGATCTTCGGTGGGCTCAGCATCGCGGTGCTCATGGCCTCATGGACCTTCATCGATCCGGCGGCTGCGAGCGCCCTCTCCTGGCCGCCGCTGGCCTGGCTCAAGCACGTCATCGGCGGGGATTTCGGAATCGGTCTTGGCATCGGGATCGCGGTGGCCTTCGTCGCTGTTCTCGTGTTACCCGTCATCCTGCTCCGCCGCCATCAGGGGGATGTGCCGATGGTCGGGGACGTTGGGTCGCTGCTCCCCCGCACGCGCGGCGAACTGAAGTATGGCCTAGGCCTGTCGCTGAACGCCGGCCTCATGGAGGAGGTGCTGTTCCGTCTTGGCATGCCCGCCCTGCTGTTCGGCATCACCGGCAACGGGGTGCTGTCCTTCGTGCTCGCCTCCGTACTGTTCGGGATGTTGCACCTCTACCAAAAGGTGCTGGGGGTCATCGCGACATTTCTGCTTGGCCTGGTCTTCTGCCTCGTCTATCTGCTCTCCGGATCGATCTGGGTTGTCATCGTCGCGCACGCGCTCATCGACCTGCGATCACTCGTGCTCATCCCGATCGTGATCGGCGGCGTTTGGCGCGTGTCGGGAGACAACACTGAACGGGCTTCATCTCTAAAGTAAGCACATGGAACCTCTCGCCCCGGGGATGCGGCGGATCGGCAAGATCCTGCGTCGGTCATCAGTAGCAACACTCACCGTCGATCAGATCGCAGCGCGGTCGGGGCAGGGCGCGCCGGAGTTCATCGCCTCAGTTCTGATGGGCGTTCGCCCGAAGGGGCTCACGACGGAGGATCGCGTCGTCAGCGAGGTGCCGGTTCGCATCTACACGCCGAGTTCGGCTGCGTCGGGGCCGCGACCCTTGGTCATCTACTACCACGGCGGCGGATTCGTGTTCGGCGACCTCCGCGGCGGCGACTGGATCGCAGGCACCGTTGCCCACGACCTCGACGCGGTCGTGGTGTCGGCGGACTACAAGCTGGCTCCGAAACATCCCTTCCCCGCCGGCGTCGAAGACTGCTACGAGGTGCTCGAGTGGGCGACAGCAAACGCGGCATCACTCGGAGCTGACGCCTCGCGCGTTGGCGTGATCGGCGAGAGCGCAGGCGGCAACCTCGCTGCTGTCGTTGCGCTCATGGCGCGGGAACGCGGAGGCCCGGCCGTGCACCACCAGGCTCTGCTGTACCCGGTGACGACCACTCAGGAGACCCCATCGCGGATCGCGAACGCAGAGGCGTTCATCCTGACGAGGGCCGACATGGACAGGTTCGACGAGCTGTATGCGGGTGACCACACCGACTGGCGCGAGTCTCCCCTGCTTGCCACGTCGCATGCCGGGCTGCCGCCGGCGATCATCATCGTCGCAGGTCACGACCCGCTGCACGACGACGGCGTGCTCTACGCCGACGCGCTGCGGGCGGATGGCGTCGAGGTGAAGCTCATCGACTACCCGGCGATGCCGCACGGGTTCATGAACTTCCCGCGGTTCGCTCGGGATGCCGCCCCCGCGATGAAGGCGGTCATCGCCTCCCAGCGCGCGGTGTTGAGCCCCGTCGCTGCGGTCTGAGTTCGCCTAGCGCAGGACGACGACCCCTTCGCGCCCTGCCCAGGCCTTGTCACACGTGAAAATTCGCGCGCCTAGGCGCGCACCGGCCGCCAAGCAAAGGCGGTCCGCAAGCGACAGGACGTCGCCCTTCTTCCAGAGGAGAGCTGCGGCTTCAGCGTCGGCGAGCGTGACTGGTTCAATGGCGATCCCGAATGCAACGAGCAAGCCGCGCGACG
>DASXNG010000079.1:0-8010 GCA_036495225.1 Galbitalea sp. | reverse complement strand
TTACTCGTGAGTGAGGTCTCGACAAGCTCGACCCCCGGTCGCTCAACAACGGTGCTAATCAACCCCTCTGACGAGACCGTACTTCGCACGATCGAGCACACGACCGTCGAAGACGTGGATGACGCCGTCGCTCGTGCCAGCACCGCCCAGAAGCGTTGGGCGGCGCTCGCCCCGGTCGAGCGCGCCAACGCTCTGCGCCGATTCGCGATTGTCGTCGAGTCAGCGATTGAGGAACTCGCGTGGCTCGAAGTTCGCAACTCCGGGCATCCGATCAGCCAGGCTCGCTGGGAGGCTGGGCACGTTCGTGACGTGCTCAACTACTACTCCGCGGCACCCGAACGAATGACCGGCAAGCAGATCCCGGTCGCCGGGGGTCTCGATGTCACCTTCCTGGAGCCGCTTGGCGTCGTCGGTGTTATCGTGCCGTGGAATTTTCCGATGACGATCGCGGCCTGGGGATTTGTTCCGGCGCTCGCCGCAGGAAACGCCGTCGTGCTGAAGCCAGCCGAGTGGACTCCTCTTACGGCGCTTCGCCTGGCAGAACTCGGCCTCGAGTCCGGCCTGCCTGCTGGGCTGTTCCAGGTGCTGCCGGGCAAGGGTTCTGTCGTGGGCGAACGGCTCGTAACCAACGAGACGGTGCGCAAGATCGTGTTCACCGGTTCGACGGAGGTCGGAAAGCACGTCATGGCCGGATGCGCACAACAGGTGAAGGCGGTGACTCTGGAGCTCGGCGGCAAGAGTGCGAATGTGGTGTTCGCGGACTCCGACCTCGAGAAGGCGGCAGCGACTGCGCCTTACGCAGTGTTCGAGAACGCCGGGCAGGACTGTTGTGCCAGAAGTCGCATCCTCGTGGAGCGAAGCGCGTTCGATCGTTTTCTCGAACTACTTGAGCCAGCGGTCAAGGGTGTCAAGGTCGGCTTCCCCGGCAACGACGAGACCGAGATGGGCCCGCTTGTTGCGAAGGCGCACTACGAGAAGGTCGCTTCGTATGTCGATGACGAGTCTCGTGTTGCCTTCAGGGGGAGCGCCCCGGCCGGCGCCGGATTCTGGTTCGCGCCTACCGTTCTGCTGCCAGCATCCCGATCCGATCGAACCGTGACAGAGGAGATCTTCGGACCCGTCGTGACAGTGTTGCCCTTCGACGACGAGGCCGACGCGATCGCACTCGCGAACGACAGCATCTACGGATTGTCGGGTTCCATCTGGACACGCGACGTAGGCCGCGCGATTCGCGTTGCGCGCGGAATCGAGAGCGGCAACCTGTCGGTCAACTCGCACTCGTCGGTGCGCTACTCGACACCGTTCGGGGGATTCAAGCAGAGCGGGCTCGGTCGGGAGCTCGGCCCGGATGCTGCTGCCGCCTTCACCGAAACCAAGAACGTCTTCATCGCCACCGACTAACAACCCAGTCGCTGAGCCTGTCGAAGCGCCAACACGAGAAACTTGGGAACAAACATGCCAATCACACCGATCGACCTCACCCAGCGCCTCAAGGGCAAGGTCGCTGTCATCACGGGCGGCGCGAGCGGGATCGGACTCGCGACGGCCAAGCGCTTCGCGGCTGAGGGCGCGACCGTGGTCATCGGGGACTTCAACGCCGAAACGGGGCAGGCCGCTGCCGCGCTGGTCGACGGACTCTTCGTACAGGTGGATGTCACTGACGAGGAGCAGGTCAACAACCTGTTCGACACCGCTGCGGAGAAGTTTGGTTCAGTCGACATCGCGTTCAACAACGCGGGCATCTCGCCGCCGGATGACGACTCGATCGAGACGACGGAGCTGCCGGCATGGCAACGCGTGCAGGACGTGAACCTCAAATCGGTGTACCTCTGCTCGCGCGCGGCCCTGCGGCACATGGTCAAACAGCAGAGCGGATCGATCATCAACACCGCGTCATTTGTCGCGGTGCTCGGGTCTGCAACCAGCCAGATTTCGTACACGGCCTCCAAGGGCGGCGTGCTCGCGATGACCAAGGAGTTGGGCGTGCAGTTTGCCCGGCAGGGAATCCGCGTGAACGCGTTGTGCCCCGGGCCGGTAAACACACCCCTGCTTCAGGAGCTCTTCGCCAAAGACCCCGAGCGCGCGCAGCGTCGTCTGGTGCACATCCCAACGGGACGATTTGCGGAGCCGGAAGAACTCGCAGCAGCGGTCGCGTTTCTCGCAAGTGACGATGCAAGCTTCATCACAGCCTCGACCTTCCTGGTCGACGGAGGGATCAGTTCCGCGTATGTCACACCGCTATGAATGGTGACGGCCCTTCGACTGACTCAGGGACCGGCGCGGGCTCAGGGACCGTCGCGGGTTCAGGGGCCGGCTCCGCGGCGTACCAGAGCGTCATTTCTGATGCGCTGTTTAGACCCGTCCGCAATGGCAATGCCTTTGAGGACACGGTCGCCCGACTGCTGCAAACCATTCGACTGGGAATCGTCGCGCCCGGGGAGGCCTTGCCGCCGGAGCGTGATCTCGCGACGAGGTTCTCGGTCAGCCGCGACACGGTCCGCGAGGCGATCAGGGAGTTGGCAGACGCCGGATACCTGCTGAGCAAGCGTGGCAGGTACGGCGGGACATTCGTCACCGACCCGCTCCCCATGCCGCGAGGCGCGGCCGGTCCGATCGACGCAGCCGAAGTCGAGGACGTGCTCGGTCTGCGGGAGATTCTCGAGCTTGGCGCCGCACGGGCGGCTGCCACGCGGACTCTCAGCGCGGTCGATCGCGACATGCTGTGGACGAGGCTCCGCGAGGTCGCAAGCTCCGAGCCAGCTGACTATCGACGACTCGACTCTCGGCTGCACCTCACCATTGGCGAACTCGTTGGTGTGCCGTCGTTGGTGTCGCTGCTCGCCGACAATCGCACACGAGTCAACGAACTGCTCGATCGCATTCCGCTGCTGTCTATGAACGTCGCCCATTCAAACCAACAGCACGAGGCAATCGTCGTCGCGATTCTCACGGGCGACCCGGATGCGGCTGCCGCCGGCATGCGCGAACATCTCGAAGGGTCAGCCGCGCTCCTTCGAGCGTTCCTGGCTTAGCGCCTTCGGGTCTAGTTCTTCTTCGAAGGTCGCGACTTCGGCAACGGGGAAGTCGCGACCGGCACCGTCGGCATAGTGTCTGCTGGCGCGGCGGCGGTTGGCGTGGTCGACGCCGCTGGAGCGGAGGGCACAGCGGGGGCAGGTGACGCGGCTGGAGCAGGCGGTGCGGCTGGAACAGGCGGTGCGGCTGGCGGGGGCGGTGCTGGCACGACCGCTACCGGCTCGGCCGGGGTCGTGGTGGCGTCCTTCGGGGTCGAGTTGTTGTCGAGGTAGAGCTGCGCGGCCTTGGTCGCGACCAGCAGGAACCGAACGAGGACGGCGATGAGTCCGGCGACGATGAGGAAGCCGATGATGAACACCAGCCCGGCCAGAACGTCGACGAAGATCGTTCCGAAGAAGCCGTAGCCGCCGGGAATGTATGGGCGCGGCATGTCAGTCTTCCTCGAGTTCGGCCTGCTTGGCGTCGATTGCCACAGTCCCGATCGCGGCGGCCAAGGTTGCCCCCCACGCGACCCAGAGGAGGACGGTTCGCCAGTCTCGAGGACCGCGCTGAGTGTTCCTCAGAACGCCGACAATGCCGAATGCCGCGCTCAAGACGCTGCCGCTGAACAGATACTTACGCACTCTTGCTCCTTCGGTCGCTCTGATGCCACGCTACCCGGCGCCCCGCCGCTGCGCGAGCTACCGCTGAAGGTCGGCCACGGCCTTCGCCACTCTGCGCTGGCGGGTGTCGACCGCTTTGGCCGCTTCGATCGGTTCGACCACGGCTCGCTGTTTCGAGTACGACAACGCGAGGAAAGCATCCAGCGCCCCCGCGGCGATCAGCGCCGACGAGAGGTCTTCCGGCAGCACAATCTCGCGCGGAGTCGTGTCCAGTTCGAGTTGCACTTCGAGCGGATCCCCTGCTGCGAGGCCTGAAGCAGACCGGTTCGCTCCGCTGAATGGCAACAGATATTCGCCGTTGCGCGACCCGATCGAGGTCTTGTAGGTGAACCAGTCCGACGCAGACCCGGATTTACGCACGTTCACCGTGACCGCGGCGTTCTTCGCTCCGCCTAGTTCGGCCGAGACGGAGTCGGGGACGGGGATGCCGGTCGCCGACATCCCTTCCGCCTGTTTGAGCAGACCCCAGAATTCGATTGCCATACCCGGATTGTAAGCACTGCCATAGTGGACTGGTGCGGGTCGGACTCATTGGTGCAGTGCTGCTCGCCATTGGATTGGTCGCTGTCGCGTTCGGGGTCATCCCGATTTCGGACGCGATTGGCATCGCCGATCGTGTCTGGCCGATACTGCTCTTCGTCGTCGCGATCACCGTTCTCGCGGAGCTCGCCGCAACGGCTGGACTGTTCCGTTTCATCGCCGAGCAACTTGCGCGCTGGGGGTTGCGACGAGCCTGGCTGCTTTGGCTGCTCGTAGTCACGCTCGCGGCGGTGAGCACGATCTTTCTCTCACTCGACACCACTGCGGTGCTGCTCACCCCGGTGGTCATCGCGGTCGCTCGCCATGTTGGGCTTCGACCCATGCCGTTCGCTCTGACGACGGTGTGGTTGGCCAACTGTGCATCGCTGCTCCTCCCCGTCTCGAACCTCACGAATCTGCTGGCCGCCGACAAGCTCCCGAATGAATCGCCGCTCTACTTCGCCAGCCTCATGGCTGTTCCGGCACTGGTCGCCATCGTCGTCCCGTGCGTGGCGCTGTTCGTTCTGTACCGCAGGGAGCTTCTCGTTCGATTCGATCACGCCGATCGCACGCCACCAGAAGACCGGGTGCTCTTTGTGCTTGCGGCGGTCGTGGTGACAATCACCGTTCCGGCTCTCGTGTCCGGCATCCCGGTCTGGATACCCGCGCTCGCGGGTGCGGTCACCCTCGCGATCGGATTCCTGGCGCGAAATCGTGCGGTCCTGAAATTTTCGCTCATCCCCTGGCAGCTTGTTCTCTTCGCCAGTGGACTCTTCCTCGTGGTGGAGGTTGCGCGGGGGTGGGGACTTGGCGTTCTTCTGGAAGCGATCGTCGGCCATGGTGACGACGTCGGCTCGCTGGAGAGGATCGCAGGCGTTGGTGCCGCGTCGGCGAATCTCGTCAACAACCTCCCGGCGTACCTCGCGTTGGAGCCGACCGCGGGTTCACCGCTCCGGCTAGCGGCTCTCCTCATCGGCGTTAATGCCGGCTCGCTCATCACGCCGTGGGCATCCCTGGCCACGCTGCTGTGGCACGATCGCCTCGCTTCGCTCGGCGTCACCGTCTCATGGGGGCGGTTCGCGTTGGCAGGTCTGGTTGTGGCGCCGCTGACCGTCGGTCTTGCCGTGCTCGCTTTGGCGTTCTGGGGCTGACGCACCTCTCATTGCGGGGTAAATCGGTCCGCAACGTTTCTCCAACCTGCGAAAGGGCTGGTAGCTAGCTGGCAAACTGACCGATCGGACAGCCTCTGACCGATCGGTCAGCTACCTTGGCTGCATGTCTACTCGTGACGACCTCCGCGACATCGCACTGAAAGAGTTCGCGGTTGCCGGTTACGCCGGCACCTCGCTCCAGCGCATCGCGGAAATCGCCGGGGTGTCGAAGTCGAATGTGTTGTACCACTTCGACTCGAAGGAGGCGCTTCTCGAGGCAGCGATCGGTCCGGCAATCGATCAGATGGCGGTCATCCTCGGTTCGATCGATGAGTCGCTGGCCGAGCCGAAAGCTCGCCGCGCGTTTATCGAGCAGTTCGTCGATTTTCTCCTTGAGCGCCGGCTCGAGGTTCACATGTTCATCAGTCAGGGCCCAGGACTCGAAGACGTTCCCGTCGTCGATCGAGCCAATGCACTGGTGGCGACGCTGGCGACGTTCTTCTCGTCGGCGGTGAGCAGCGTCGAGGACCACCTGCGTTTCGGTGTCGCGCTCGGTGGCGCCGCATACGTTCTGTCCGCAAAGCAAGACCCCTCACTGGCCGAGGGACCGTTCGAGGAATCCGAATCAGACGAGGTCAGGGCCGCCCTCGTGACGATCGTGAGCGAACTGCTCGCGCCAGTCTCAGTTCAACAAACGCACACACCAGCTCGCTAGGGAAGTTTCGTGGCCACCCTTTTGTACCGGCTCGGCCGGTTCTCGTACCGTCATCCATGGCGCATGATCGCCGTCTGGCTCGTTCTCATGATCGGCATCCTCGGGGGTGGCGCGGCGCTGGGAGGCAAGACCAACGACTCGTTCGCCATTCCCGGCACCGAGTCGCAGAGTGCGATCGACAAGCTTTCCGCGGTGTTCCCGTCCGCGGCCGGTGCCGCGGCCCAGGTCGTCGTGGAGGTGCCTCAGGGAGCCGACATCCGCAACCAGCCCTATCGGGCTGCCATCGATGAGATTGTCGCCGAGGCTGGCAAGGTCCCAGGGGTGGACAGCGCGAGTTCGCCCTTCGGCAAGTATGCGTCCGACGCGGTCTCCTCGAACAAGACCGCGGCGATCATCGCGGTGCAGTTCAAGGACCAGCAGTCAGATGTGAAGCCCGCGTCACTCAAAGACCTCGAGGCCCTGGCACCGATTGCCAAGGATGCCGGCATGAAGATCGGCTTCGGTGGTGACGTCTTCCAGAACAACACGTTCGGCGTCTCGCCAACCGAGGGACTCGGCGTGCTCTTCGCAGGCATTGTCCTGTTCATCGCGTTCGGCTCGCTGCTAGCGGCGGGGATGCCGCTCCTCACCGCCATCGTCGGCATCGGCGTCACTATGGGTGGGGTTCTCGCGGCGGCCAAGTTCACGATCATCGGTAGTTCGACTCCGCTGCTCGCTCTCATGATCGGCCTTGCCGTCGGCATCGACTACGGCCTCTTCATCCTGTCGCGCCATCGAAACCAACTCGCCCGAGGATTGACACCCGAGGAATCCGCTGCGACCGCGGTCGCGACCGCTGGCAGTGCGGTGGTCTTCGCGGGAGGCACGGTCATTATCGCGCTCCTCGGACTTCTCGTTGTGGGTATTCCCTTCCTGAGCGCGATGGGTGTGGCTGCAGCCGCGGGCGTATTCGTTGCCATCTGCGCATCGACGACGCTGCTTCCCGCTCTCATGGGCCTCGCGAAGCGGCGGCTGATTCCCAAGCCGACTTCGCGCGCGTTCCGTCGAGCGAACGCCGACGAAAACGCGAAGAAAAAGCCGCTCGGCGAGCGGTGGGTTCGCCTCATCATGAAGGCTCCTGTCATCCCGGTGATTGCTGTCATCGGAGTCCTCGGGGTGCTCGCAATTCCCGCGTTCTCACTGCAGCTGGCACTGCCGGATGGCTCGAGCCAACCGGCCGGTTCGATCACGAGAACCTCGTACGACATGATCGAGAAGGGCTTCGGGCCCGGCAGGAACGGCCCGCTCATCGTGCTCGTCGACATCACGCAGACGACGTCGATCGAGGCCGACCTGGGCGCGATTCGATCCGACCTGCAGAAGCTTCCTGACGTCGAGTACGTCAGCCCGGGCCTTCCGAACCAGACCTTGGACACGGCGATCCTGCAGGTGATTCCGAAGAGCGCGCCGGACTCTCCGACAACAACAGCGCTCGTCAACAACATCCGTTCGCTGTCGCCAACCATCGACGCGAAGTACGACACACCGATTCAGGTGACTGGTGCAACCGCGGTGCAGATCGATATCTCGTCGAGGCTGAACAACGCGCTCATCCCATTTGGGCTCATCGTCGTCGGGCTGTCGATCCTGCTGCTGATGATGGTGTTCCGTTCGGTGTTCGTTCCCATCAAGGCCGCGATCGGGTTCCTACTGTCGGTGTTCGCGTCCTTCGGCGTCGTGGTCGCGATCTTCCAGTGGGGGTGGTTCGCTGATTCGCTCAGCGTGATCCCGGGGCCGATTCTGAGCTTCCTGCCCATCCTCCTGATGGCGGTGCTGTTCGGCCTGGCGATGGACTACGAGGTGTTCCTGGTCTCCGGGATGCGCGAGTCCTTCGTGCACACGGGGGACGCGAAGAAATCGATCGTGCACGGATTCTCCGGGGCGGCACGAG
>DASXNG010000078.1:0-2431 GCA_036495225.1 Galbitalea sp. | reverse complement strand
ACGAACGACGCAAACAGGCCGACCACCTTTTGCGAGACCTTGCTGGTCCACAGGCTCTGAACCACGGCGTCGGAGGAGACCTGGTGCACGTGGACGTGCGCCAGGCCGTGCTGGATCAGGTGGGCGACGCCGGCACCGATCCCGAACCCAGGAATCGCATAGATAAGAACGAGCAGCGGCAGCGCCAGCATCTGCCATCCGGAGGTCCGCCGGTTGTCTCGGAGATTCGGAATGTGGAGCGCGATCTCGAACCTGTCGATCCGGGTCGGGGGCTTGGGCCGGCGCTTGTAGTGGTTCCAAATGATCGCCTGAGCCAGCACGCCGCCTAGGAGGCCTTCGCCGACGTTGCGGATCAGGTGGCGCCACTGCGCCCAATGCGCCTTCGATAGCAGCGCGAGATGAACGTGAAGACCCCAGAGGTGGAGCTGTCCGGTCAGCGCGTGGTCCCAGTCGTACTTGACGCCGGGGATTATCTGGAACGCGAGGTAATAGAGAGCGACAACAATCAACGTCCCCACGTGCAGGAGGACCAGGCCGTCGAGCACCAGCAGGACCTTGGTCTTAAGCCACCGAATGGGATGGCGCCACACCTTGGCGTCAAGCGGGGGTGGCGGCGGCTCGCGAGCGTTGCGCTGCCAGAAGTGCGACTCAGGCTCAGTGGCGGTTGTGCTCATCGGTCGGCTGAGTCCAGGCTACGAGATAGCCCGGATCGCTAAGGGTGGATTGGCTTGGCGCGAACTAGGTCGATTGGCATGGCGACTCAGGAGGCGTGCACGGCTGCCGACGCTGGGGACTGCCTGGCCTTGGACGAGTAGCAATAGGCATCGATCCTCTCGCGGATTGTCTCCTGTGCGATCGGAATGCTGGTCCTGGTCCCTGGTGCGGTGTCGAGGGGCTCATCCGGCTGGGTTGCCGGCCCCTTCGAGGCCGGTCGCGGCGCGACAACCGCTGTCGCCTCCGAGAGCGGCTCTCGTCGCGGGTACTCCTCGTCGGAATGCGGGTATCCAAGCCCGCATCCCGTCGAGGAGTCTTTGATCTCCGGGACGAGACGAATCGCTGGAAAAGGGAGCGCGATTCCTGGGCCGGATCACCCGAAGTCGCGACGAGTGGCATCAATGGCCTTGGCGACAGTCTTGTCGCTCACATCGAGCGCCAGCGCGATCGCACGGTCGGTCATGCCGAGTTCGCGAAGGTGCGCCGCCGTCGCGGCGATCCTCAGAAACGCGGGTATTCCTGGCAGCGTTTTCGGCGGCGTTTGCACCGATCGGCCGTGCGGTGCCACGACCTACGTGCAGCCGTGTCGGTGAGTTCTGGGAGCATGCCGTTTCACGCCGCAGCCGGTTGGTCGGCTGTGGTTCGCGGGAGCCGTAGCAGGCGCGCGAATCCGTCTGGCATCCACCAGTTCCACTGGCCCATGATCGCGACGAGCGCGGGGACGAGCAGCGTCCGGACGATCAGAGCGTCGATCAGGACGCCGAAGGCGAGGGCGCTGGCGATCATCTGCACGACGATGTCGGGGTTGGTGGTGAGCGACGCGAACGAGATCGCGAGGATCAGGGCGGCGCACGTCACGAGCCGGCCGGTGTGTGCGAGCGAGCCGATGACGGCCTGCCGGGTGGATCCGGTGCGGTCGTATTCCTCGCGCATGCGGGCGAGGATGAACACCTCGTAGTCCATCGAGATTCCGAACAGGAATGCGAATGTGACGATCGGGATCCAGTTGCGAATCGACCCGGTCGCGGGTACCCCATAGATCAGGTCGGAGCCGTGGCCGTTCTGCCAGAACAGCACTAGGAACCCGAACGTTGCTCCGAGCGAGACGAGGTTGACGAGTACCGCTTTCACCGCGAGCGCCACTGAGCGGAACGTGCGCGCGAGCAGCAGGAAGGTGACGATCGCGATCACCGCGAGCATCAGCGGGAAGTTGCCATACACGGCGTTGTTGAAGTCGACGTTCTGGGCGGTGTTGCCCCCGACCTCGACGCGACCCGGCCCGCGCGCCAGTGCCGTGCGCAGGCGGGCAACGGTCGCGGTGCCGGCCGACGTGTTGCCCTCGGCGTTGGGTATGACGCTGATCAGCGAGTCCTGGCCCTGACGGAACGAGGGTGTTGGCGGCGCGAGCACGGAGTACACGCCGGGTGTCGCACCGGCGATCGTCGCTGCTCGCTGCGCGGCGGCCGGACCACCGTGGGTGAGCACCTGAATCGGGAATACCACGGCACTGGGAACGCCCTGGCGCTCGAGCGCGTGCAGCGTCCGCGCGGGCTGTCCGCTGCCGCCGAGTGAGTTCGCGCGTGGCTGGCCGGTATTCATCGACAGCGCCGGCGCCGCCAGGGCGAGCACGATCGCGAGTCCTAGAGCACCGGCGACCCAACGGCGGCGCACGACCAGCTGTCCCCACGATGCCCACCTGCGGCTGAAGGTGGTGGAG
>DASXNG010000077.1:0-1732 GCA_036495225.1 Galbitalea sp. | reverse complement strand
TCGACGATAACGGCGTGCTTCAGGTCGATCAGGTAGTTGGTGCAGTAGGCGAAGAAGGCGAGCCCACCGTTCGCACCCGTCCAGCGCGAGGCCGGGTCGGCAGACGAGATGAACTTCGGCACGACCGGCGTTGCCGCGCCGAACGCCGCATCGTCGAGCACGGCAAGATATTCCCGCACGGCATGGTTCGCCGCCTCGGGGGACTGCCATTCGCTGCCCGGCACGCTACGCTGCCGGTTGGCGTCGGCCTTGATCATGCTGGCGTCGACCGCGAAGCCCTCGCCACCGACCAGCCTCTCGTCGATGCAACGCTGCACCGTCGTCTCGAACACCTTGCGCAGCAGATCGCTCTCGCGGAAACGGCCGTGCCGGTTCTTCGAGAAGGTCGAGTGGTCCGGCACCGCGCCATCGAGCCCGAGCCGGCAGAACCAGCGGTAGCCGAGGTTCAGGTGGACCTCCTCGCACAACCGCCGTTCCGAACGAATGCCAAAGCAATAACCGACGATCAGCATCCGGATCATCAGCTCCGGGTCAATCGAAGGCCGACCGACCTCGCTGTAATAGGGTGCCAGCTCGCACCGCACCCCGTCGAGTTCGACAAACCGGTCGATTGAGCGCAGCAGATGCTCCGCCGGCACATGACGTTCGAGCGAAAACTCGTAAAACAGAGCTTCCTGCCCGCTCCGACGTTCCCCCATCATCGGTTCGCACCCCAGTCCCCCACTAACCAGAGTGAATCAGCCGTCTCCAACCCGCGCAACACCTAGTTTTTCAACACAATCGGGCGCTTAGCAGACTTCGAGAGGGCCCCGGCTTAACGACCGCTTCGCGCCGATTGTGTTGAAGAAGTCTGTTTTCGACGGGTTGGGAGCGGCAGTGGCGGTCGGTGATGACGCCGGACGAGGGGTTCCCGGCTCACATGGCCGGGATTGGCGCGGATAGCGGGATCAGCTTGGCGAGTTTGCGGAGGTTCTGGGCGGCGGCGGCGAGATGGAACTCGTCGCGGGCACCGCAGGGACCGCGTAATCGGAGCCGGTCGAGTTTCAGGATGCGTTTGAGGTGAGCGAACAGCATCTCGACCTTCTTTCGCTCGCGCCTTGAGGTGACATAGGCGTCGGTGGCCGCGATGTCGCGGGCCACGTCGCGGGCGCCCTCGTGGAGGGAGCGCAGGATTTTGCGGGCGGGCGCTTTAGGACAGCATTGCGGCTTCAACGAACAGCTCTCGCAATCCAACTTGCTGGCGCGATAGCGCATCATGCCATTCTCATCGACGAAAGGGCGCGGCACCCGATAGATTTTATGGCGCTGCCTGAGATCCTTCCCCGCAGGGCAGACGTAGCAGTCGCGCTTATGGTCATAGTCGAAGTCGTCGCGCGAGAACGTGCCGTCGGTGCGCTGGGATTTGTCGAACACCGGAATGTGCGGCTCGATACCGCGCTCGTGCACCAGCCAGGCAAGGTTCTCAGCAGAGCCGTATGCCGCGTCGGCCGCCAGCCGCTCAGGCCATAGGGCGAAGCGCTCCTGCGTGCGGTCGATCATCCGGCGTTGCGCCGTGACCTCGGCTTGTCGGACAGCGGTGGTCGCTTCCACATCGACGATAACGGCGTGCTTCAGGTCGATCAGGTAGTTGGTGCAGTAGGCGAAGAAGGCGAGCCCACCGTTCGCACCCGTCCAGCGCGAGGCCGGGTCGGCAGACGAGATGAACTTCGGCACGACCGGCGTTGCCGCGCCG